>NZ_JBHXCW010000114.1:0-23879 GCF_042725365.1 Lentzea sp. NPDC060358
CGTCCACGGCGACTACACCGCCGCCAGCCGGTTCATCGAGTGCTGGATCAGGCCCACCAGCACCGCCTTCGACGACTCGCGGTTGCGGGCGTCGCACAGCATCACCGGGATCTGCTCGTCGAGGTCCAGCGCGTGCCGCACCTCGGCCACCGTGTAGAGCTGCGCGCCGTCGAAGCAGTTCACGGCCACGATGAACGGGATTCCCCGGTGCTCGAAGAAGTCGATCGAGGGGAACGACGAGTCGAGCCGGCGGGTGTCCACGAGGACCACGGCGCCGATCGCGCCCGTCGCGAGCTCGTCCCACATGAACCAGAACCGGTTCTGCCCCGGCGTCCCGAACAGGTACAGCACCACCTTGGTGTTGATGGTGATGCGCCCGAAGTCCAGGGCGACCGTGGTCGTGTCCTTGCCCTCGATGCCCGCGAGGTCGTCGACGTGCACACCGGCCTCGGTGAGCAGCTCCTCTGTTCTCAGCGGCGCGATCTCCGACACCGACGCGACCATGGTGGTCTTGCCGGTGCCGAACCCTCCCGCGATGACGATCTTGACCGCGGTCGGCACGGTCAGCTCAGATCCCACGAACACCATCCAGTACGGCCTGCAGGAGATCCCTGTCGGGAATCTGGTGAGAGGAGTGCTGCACGAGCACGTCGCCGCGCTCGATGAGGTCCGACAGCAGGACCTTCACCACGACGAGCGGGACGTCGAGGTAAGCGGCTACCTCGGCGACCGAGAGCGGGCGTGCGCACAGGGACATGATCTCGCGATGTTCGACCGAGAGCGACGTCTGGTCGGACGCAAACGAGGCCGCTCGGACCTGCGTCACGAGGTGCAGGTCGGGTGCGTTCGGCCTAGTGCGCCCGCGCACCATGGCGTAAGGCCGCACCAGCGGCCCCGCGGCCTCGTCGTACCACCAGTCCTCCCGCGAGGTCATCAGCGTGACTCTCGTGCGGCCGGCACCGTCGCCGTTTCTGCGCGGGGGGCGGAGGACAGGTATGTGCCCACCCGTTTGACCAGCATGTTCATCTCGTACGCGATCATGCCCATGTCAGCGTCCTCTTCTCCGAGAAGTGCGAGACAGGCTCCATGACCCGCCGCGGTCACGAAGAGGTAGGCGTGTTCCATCTCCACGATGGTCTGCCGGACCGCGCCGCCGCCGAAGTGCCTGCCCGTGCCGCGGGCCAGGGACTGGAACGCCGACGCCATCGCCGAGAGGTGCTCCGAGTCGTCGCGGGACAACCCGGCCGAACGGCCGAGCAGGAGTCCGTCCGCCGACAGCACGACCGCGTGGCGGGCGCCGACCACGCGCTGGATGAGGTCCTCCAGCAACCAGTTCAGTTCGCCGTGCTGGCTGGTGTTGTCCTTCATGGCGATGGTGCTCCTTCTGATCTCCAGTCGTCGGACAGCCGGGCGTCGCGGGTGCCGCGCTGGAACGCGGCGAGCCCGTCTCTGATCCGCTCGGCTGGCCTGTCACTGCTCACCGGCTCTGCACTGGGTGCCCCTTCCGCGGACTGCACGAGCTGCGGCGCGAGGTTCTGCCGCTTCTTCCTGCGGGGAAGGGGTGCCTTCCCGTCCGGCGGTGGTGGCGCGGGTGTTGGTTCGTCCACCGATGCATCCACAGGGGACACGTCCGCGGGAGCCAGGGAGTTCAGTCCGGCGTGCAGGGCCGCCAGTCCCTCCGGCGTCACCGTCACCGGAGGAGGAGCCGGGTGCACCTCGACGTGGCCGTGCTGTTCGTCGTGGAACGAGCGCACCGGCATCTGCATGGTCTCGGAGATGTCGGTGGCGGTGTGGTGGGGAGCGACGATGTTCGGCGGCAGGACGCACAACGCAACGGTGCCACCGTAGGGCGAGTCGCGCAGCTCCACCTTGATGCCCCGGCGCGCGGCGAGCCGGGCGACGACGAAGAGGCCCAGCCGGGACTCGCCCCGGAACGCCATGGTCTCGAAGTCGGGCGGGTTGGAGAGCTTCGCGTTGGCCTGCAGGCGTTCCTCCTGCGTGAGGCCCAGGCCGTGGTCCTCGATCTCGATCACGATGCCGTGCGGGACGGCGTTGGCGGAGTGGATCACCACCTCCGACCGCGGCGAGGAGAACGCGGTCGCGTTGTCGACGAGCTCCGCGAGGAGGTGGATGGTGTCGGCGACGGCGACGCCGACCAGCGCGCGGTCCGGCGCCGGGTTGACCTTCACCCGCACGTACTGCTCGGTCTCGGCGACGGCGGAGCGCAGGACGTCGCTCAGCCGCACCGGTTTGCGCCACTGCCTGCCCGGCTGCTCGCCCGCGAGGATGATCAGGTTCTCGGCGTTGCGGCGGGCGCGGGTGGCCAGGTGGTCGAGCTGGAAGAGCGAGTCGAGCTGTTCGGGGTTCTCCTCCTCGCGCTCCAGCTTGTCGAGGATCTTGAGCTGCCGGTGCACGAGGCCCTGGTTGCGGTGCGCGATGTCGAGGAAGACCCGGTTGACGCCCTCGCGGGCCTGCGTCTCCTTCACCGCCGCCGCGACCGCCGTGTACTGGGCGGTGTTGAACGCGTCGGCGACCTGGCCGATCTCGTCGTTGCCGTAGTCGAGCGGCGGCATGTCGCGGTGCACGTCGACCTGCTCGCCGCTGCGCAGGCGCGCCACGATGTGCGGCAGCCGTTCCTGCGCGAGCCGCAACGTGTCCTCGCGCAACGAGTTCAGCCGCGTCACGAGCGCCTTGCTGACCAGGCGGTGGGAGGTGCGCAGCGCCAGCACGATGCCGGCCACGACCGCGAGCAGCGCGATCAGGCTGCCGATCAGCACCGCGGTGACCCGGCTGTTCGCCTTGGCCAGTCCCAGGTTCGCGGCGTCCTCGGCCTGCTGGACCGCGATCCCGACGAGCTCCTCGTGCACGGGGGCCGCCGCCGCGCGCCACTGCTGGTCGGTGACGTCCCGGTCGCCGTTGATGATCCGGCCCTCGAGGTCGAGCAGCGCGCGGTAGCCGACGCCACCGCGCAGCGTGTCGTACCGCTGCCGGGCCTGCTCCTGCGCGAACGGGATCGTCGAGTCGAGGCTCGAGTGGTAGGCGCCCGCGAGCCGGGCGAACTCGACGCGCTCCGCCGGGGTGAACGACCCGTTGAGCAGCCCGCGCGAGCCGATCGTGGCGGCACGGGACATCCAGTCGGCGGCCTGGAAGATCGTGACGCTCTGGACGTCGGACTGGCTCGCCTCCGCGTCGGGCACGAGCCGCGCCTGCCGGGAGAACAACGCCACGCCCGCGTCGAGGAGGCTGTTGTAGTAGCTGTAGACCGCCTGGGGGTTCGCCGTGCGCGCCTCGACCTGCGACCGCTGCTGCGGCAGCTCGCCGAGCACGGTGGCGAGCGCGTCGACCCGGTCGACGATGTCCTGCGGCGCACCGCCGGACAGTTCGGTGAAGGCGGCCTGCATCCGGCGGACCGACTCGTCGGTCGCCTGCTGCTGGCGCTTCAGCTCCGCCGCGTCCGCACCGCCGGCGTCGCTCAGCAGCACGAGGCTGAGCTGACGCTCCTTCTGCAGTCCGACGAACGCCTCCACGGACGGGATCGTCACGTCCTTCACGCTCGACGCGGCCGAGCGCATGTAGAAACCGTCGAAAAGGGTGTACGAGGAGAAAACCGCCCACATCACGAGAAGCACCGCACTGGGCACGACCACGACGCCGGCCAGCCGCGACCTGATGGTCCGGTAGTTGGTCGGTGTGTAGCCGCTCTTCTCGGTCACAGCGCTCTCACGGTCTCTCTGTGTCCCACGGCTAGCGCTGCGGGTAACGCAAGTCACTCCTTCGGCTGCAATTACGGTTCGCAGGCTACCCAGTCGAGTGAGTGGAGCAACAGCCGGTACGGGGGTTCTCACAAGCCAAGAACCCCCGTACGGGCTAGTTCTCCCGCCCCTGCGCTAAGGGCGTTCGACGGCGACGACGGTGTAGGTCGTCTCCGGCGTGGGAGGCGTGCTGAAGCGGGCATTCGGCAGGTAGAGGCGCTTGCCGAACGCGGCGACCGTCGTGGGGACGTCGAACCGCGGGTCGGTTCGTTCCGCCGCGAGCGTCGCGCCATCACGGCCCAGCGTGTAGCGCGCGACTTTGTTCAGCCTGTTTTGCACCACGAACAACTGACGTCCCTCTCGCAACAGTCCGTCGCCATTCGTGAGTGTTTGACCGTTCAAATCGATGGTGCTCGTTTTTCCGGTCCGGGGATCGATCCGGAACAGCTGACCGGTGTTGCTCTGCACGGCGATCAGGTCGTCGCGCAGACCCGTCACGATGCCGTTCAGGTTGGTCGCCCCCGGCGTCACGACGAGGTCGCCGGTGAGCGCGAGCGTCCGGTGCGGCTTCAGGCTCAGCGGCACCTCGTAGAGCACCGCCTGGCGCGAGTCCGTGAACCACGCCGACCTGTCGGTCAGCACGACGTCGTTGACGAACGTGTCCGCCGTCGCGAACTGGAACTTCGCGAGCAACGCGCCGCTGCGGGTGTCGTAGACGCGGGCGTCGCCACCCGTGCCGCCCGCGACCCACAGCCGCTTGCGCGCGTCGACCTTCATGCCGAGCGACGGCGTGCCGGGCCCCTTCGCCAGCACCTCGCCGCCGCCGGTGCGCAGGTCCGCCGCGTAGATCGACCCGTCGGCCCGCGACCCGAAGTAGGCCGTGGTGCCGCTGATCGCGATGCCCTCCGGCTGCCACCCGTTCGGCAGGGAGAACTCCGCGGGGAAGTGCCGGGAACCGTCCGCGGTGGCCGGCGCCGCGGCCGTGAGCGAGACGCCCAGGGCCGCCACGAGCAGGACACCGAATCTGCGGTACATGCCGCCTCCTAATCGGATTGGGTGCGCTCCCGATCCTTCCCCCGCACGGCGGCGAACCAGGACTTTTCTCAGCATTCCGACATCTCTACAGCTCAGCGGCGGCCTCCGCGACGAGCTCTAGCGACTCCCCCGCGCCCAGCGCGACCCGCTGGAGCTCGGCGAACCGGTGCGCGCACTGCTCGGTGAGGCCGGGGTCCTCGACGTACTCGCCCTTGATGAACGTCTCGAGGTACGCCACGTCGTTGTGCTGGCGGTGCGGGAACCCGAGCAGCGTGAACGGCGAGCCCATCGCCGGGTAGGCACCGGCGCCGCGCGGCACGATCCGCACGTCCACCTTCGGGTGCTCGCTGACCTCCATCAGGTGCAGCAGCTGCGCCTTCATCACCCGCGGCCCGCCGACGACCTGCCACAGCACGGACTCGGGGAACACGGCCTGCACCGCGAGCGGGTCCTTGTCGTGCAGGCGCGTGGACCACGCCTCGCGCACCATGGCCAGGCGGGCGGTGCGCACCGGGTCGTCGGTCTGCAGCGCCGCGTCGGTGTACCCGGCGAGCTGGAGAACGGCGGGTACGAGATCCGTGGTGAACGCGCGCAGCACCGTCGCCTCGAACACGAGATTCGCGAAGTCGGCGGCCGGGTCGAAGTTCAGTTCGGGGGCGAGCGCGCACTTGCGGAGCTTTTCCGCGTATTGCGCGCGCAACACCACGGCTTGCCATTGCGCTGTCGGCACCTCGTAGACATAACCGAGCGCCATGATGTCCACGGCGGCGGACGGCTGGACCGCGTTCTCCATCATCGACAGCTTGGCGCTGCTGAAGCCCACGCGCTGGCCGGCCTCGGTGAGGCTGAGCTCGCGCTCGTCGCGCCACCCGGCCAGCTGCCGCCCGATGGCGCGTTCTAGTGCGGTGGCCCGGAAATCCTTCGGCATGCCGCGAAGGATATGACCAATTCGGATTCCCGAAAGGGAGCACTGGTGTGGACAACCCTTCACCGCCGAGAAACTCCGTTGAAGGGATGATCGCGCTGTTAAACGTCCGTGCGCATTTCTCGCTTTGTTAGCGTTTCGTGCGCGCATGAGCACGCACGAGATCATGGAACCCGAACGCGTCATCGCCGACCTCGGTCAGCAACGACTTCTCGACCAGGTCGTCGAGAGCGTCCTCGACGTCGCACGCGGGCTCCCCCGCGATCGCCGCCGCCACCGGCACCCCGAACGCACCTGGCTCCCAGGCGCAGAGCCGGTAGAGCCGCGCCTGCCGTTCCGGCAGCTCCACGTACGACAGGTCGAGCAACGGTCCCAGCCGCCCGTCGTCGGCGAGCGGTCCCACCTCCGCCACGCGCCCGACGTCCAGCCGCTGCCTGCTGGTCACGAGCACGGTCCCGGACGAGGGCAGCAACGGCAGCACCTGCCCGGCCGAGCTCGCGTTGTCCAGCAGGAGCGTGAACTGCCGCCTGGCGACGAGGCTGCGGAACACCGCGCTCTCGTCGGCGGGCGCGACGTCCAGCCCGAACGCGCGCAGCACCCGCCCGATCCGGTGGGCCGCGAGGTCGACGTACAGCTGTGCCCCGGACCCCCGCTGCCGCAACCACTGCAGCGCCAGCGCGGTCTTGCCCACCCCGGCGGCCCCGGTCAGCACCGTGACCCCCGGCCGGATGCCGTCGAGCTCGGCGTCGCGGCCGACGAAGTGCCCCGGCGGTGCGGGAGGCCGGAAGAGCGGCGGTACGTCGTCGCGTCCCCTGACGACCCCGGTGGTGGCCACCGCCAGCACATCGCCCATCCCCGCACCTCCCCGACACAGTCGAAGCTACGGGCTTTCCCCGGCTTGCATCAGACGGCCATCGAGTGATCGCACGAGAGCGCGGCGCCCGCGCGGGAGGTCGCCGTCTTCACCTGCCGCCCGTTGACGACGATCGTGCACGTGAGCTCGCCGTGCACCCCTTCGAGCCGGATCGCGACCCGCCCCTTGCGCTTGCCCAGCCGCTCGAACGGCAGGTCCGGGTTGCGCAGGGTCCGCTCCTGCTCACCGGGGAAGGTGTAGGTGAGCTGGTCGGTCGTGCCCGTGCCCTCCACGGAGACGCGGATGCTGGGCGCTGCCGCGCAGCCGGTGGCCCCGGCCAGCAGCACGCCCACGAGTAAGGCGGCGGTCTTCATGCGGTAAACGGTACGAAGCGCGTGAACGCGGACACATCAGCCTGAAGGCCCGGAAAACATCAGCCATCAGACTGACAACCCGAGGTCTTCGAGACGCGTTTCGACCCTGAGGCGCTCCACTTCCCGCTCGACCCCCTCGGGCAGCTCGCGCAACCGGTGCTCCACGCCGAGCGCCGCGCAGGCCTGCTCCAGCAACGCGTCGTAGGCCTGCCGTGCGCCGATCTTCTTGGTCGCGGACACCCCGGGACCGAAGCGGGCCCGCGCTCGCCGCACACGGCGGAGGTCGGCCGCGATTCGTTCAATCGGCCGATGTTCGGGGACGAGCGGGGAAGGGCGGAGCCTCAGCAGCGCCTTCACCAGACCGAAGGGCACACCCCCAGGCTAACCGGCCTGCAGCGCGAGGAAGAGGTCCACGCGCGCCTCGAACTCGGCGAGGTCCACGCCGAGCAGCTCCTCGACCCGCCCGACCCGGTACCGCAGCGTGTTCACGTGCACGTGCAGCTTCGCCGCGGCCGCGGTCCACGACCCGGAGCAGTCCAGGAACACCTTGAGCGTCCCCGCGAGGTCCGAGCCGTGCTCGGCGTCGTAGTCGATCACCGGGCCGAGCAGCCGGCGCCGCAGCGTCGACCGCAGCTCCTCCGGCACGCCCGCGAGCAGCAGCTGGTGCAGCGCGATCTCCTCGCCCGCCACCACGCACGTGCGGCCGCCGCGGCGCTCCCCCAGCCGGCGCGCGTGCACGGCCTCCTCCGCGGCGCCGCGGAGCCCGCGCGGCTCCACGGGCGAGCTGATGCCCACGAGCACGCGCGACGAGCCGAGGCCCGGTTCCATCACCCGCATCGCCTCGCGGACCTCGCCGGGCGGCGAGTCGCCGTCCCTCGCGACCGCGTAGACCACGTCGCCGGACGCGGTCACCAGCGCCTGCGGCAGCGCCTGCTCCAGCACGGCCACCGCGAGGTCGGCCCGCTGGTCGGACGTCACCGCGCTGAGCACCCGCAGCCGGGCGCCTTCCAGGCCCGCCGCCGCGAGCCTCGACTCCAGGTCGGGCGACCCGCTCAGCACCGCGGCCACCATCGGCGCGGCGGCGCGGTTCTCGATCCGGCGGCCCTGGGCCTGGCGCAGGCGCTCGAGGCCGACGAGCGAGGCGAGCTCGGCGGCGGCCTCCTGCGGCACCGCGCCGCCGACGACGAGGATCCAGCTGGTGAGCCGGGTGCCGCCGCGTTCGGACACGGGCACGAGGGTCACGTCCCCGACCGTCTTCGGCAGGCGGTCGGCCCGCAGGAACTCCTGCACGAGCGCGGTCCGGCCGGGCAGCTCACCGCCCGCGACGACGCGCCCGGCCGTGGACAGCACCCAGCACGGCGCGCCGAGCTCGTGGCCGCCGGCGCCGAGCAGCGCGGGCAGGCCGGAGCCCTCCGCGACGACGTGGAGCAGCCTGCGGTGCCGCGACAGGCCGACGAGCTCCACCGACACCCGTTCGGTGATGGTCGCGAACGACAGGTCGACCGGCACCTCCAGCAGCGGCACGTGGTGGCGCCGGCAGGCGTCGACGAGGTCGCCGGGCAGGTCGCTGCCGGCGTCGGACGCGGCGAGCCCGGCCACCTGCGCCGAGGCGAGCGACCGGACGAACGCCTCCGAGTCCCGCGGGCCGTGGTGCCAGAGCAGGCCGGACAGCACGAGCTCCCCGCCGGAGAGGTAGCGGCTGGGGTCGGGCAGCTCCGTTCCGTACACGCGGGTGACGGTGCGGTCGAGCTGGTCCTCACCGGCGTGCAGGCTCAGGCGCAGGTCCGGCATCTGCAGCAACGTCCGCAGCAGCAACATGAGAGGTCACTTTCGTCCATTCGTGTTTGTAGGAAAGCACAAATCCACGTCGTGCAGGAGTCGCGCGGTTCATGTAGTTCTGCCGTAGAGGAATGCAGCCGGACCTCGGTGTACTGGCTCACGACCGGAGAGGGGGGCGAGTGACGATCTCCACGCACGTGCTGGACGCCGCGCGCGGCAGGCCGTTCGCGGGCATCGCCGTGGCGCTGCAGCGCCGCGACGGGACCGAGGTGGCGAGCGCCGAGACGGACGCCGACGGACGGATCACCGGATGGGGTGAGGGCCTGGAGGCCGGCGTCTACCGCCTGGTGTTCGACACGTCCGAGGCCGCACCGTTCTTCCCCGAGGTCGTGCTCACCTTCGACCACTCCGACCCGGCCCAGCACTACCACGTGCCGCTGCTGCTGTCGCCGTTCGCCTACTCCACCTACCGAGGTAGCTGACGATGGACTTCCTTCGACCGGACACGCTCGCCGAAGCGGTGGAGATCAAGGCGAACCGCCCCGACGCCGTCCCGATCGCCGGGGGCACGGACGTCATGGTGGAGCTGAACTTCGACCACCGCCGGCCCGCCGCGCTGCTCGACCTCACGCGCATTCCCGAGCTGCGGCAGTGGTCGGCCGGACTGCGCGTCGGCGCCGGGGTGCCGTACGCGCGGATCATCGACGAGCTCGGTGCCGAGCTGCCGGGCCTCGCGATGGCCGCGCGGACGGTCGGGTCGCCGCAGATCCGCAACCGCGGCACGGTCGGCGGCAACCTGGGCGCGGCCTCCCCCGCCGGCGACACGCACCCGGTGCTGCTCGCGTCGGGCGCGGTCGTCGAGGTGGCGTCGGTGCGCGGGACGCGGATGATCCCGGCCGACGAGTTCTACCTGGGCGTCAAGAAGAACGCGCTCGAGCAGGACGAGCTGATCGTCGCCGTGCACCTCGAGCCGGCGCGGGGACCGCAGCAGTTCTCGAAGGTCGGCACCCGCAACGCCATGGTGATCGCGGTGTGCTCGTTCGCGATCTCGCTGTTCCCCGCGGACAAGCGCGTGGGCGCGGCGGTCGGGTCGGCGGCGCCGACACCGCGGCGGGCCCGCGAGGCGGAGGAGTTCCTGGCCTCCGCGCTGGACTTCTCGTCGCCGAAGCCGTTGCTCGACTCGGTGAAGCGCGAGTTCGGCGAGCTGGTCTCGCGGGCGGCGTCGCCGATCGACGACGTGCGCGGGTCGGCGGCCTACCGCAAGCACGCGCTGGCAGTGATGGCACGCAGGACGCTGGGCTGGGCCTGGCAGGAGCTTCTGGACGGGGAACGGGCATGCGCGTGAACGTGACGGTCAACGGCGAGCAACGGCAGGCCGACGACGTGTGGGAGGGCGAGTCGCTGCTCTTCGTGCTGCGCGAGCGGCTCGGGCTGCCGGGGTCCAAGAACGCCTGCGAGCAGGGCGAGTGCGGCTCGTGCACGGTGTACCTCGACAACGTGCCCGTGTGCGCGTGCCTGGTCGCGGCCGGGCAGGCGCAGGACCGCGAGGTCCGCACGGTCGAGGGACTGGCGGACGGGGACGCGCTGGACCCGGTGCAGGAGGCGTTCGTCGAGGCGGGCGCGGTGCAGTGCGGGTTCTGCACGCCCGGTCTGGTGGTGCAGGCGCACGACCTGCTCGACCGCGTGCCGAACCCGTCCGACCCGGAGATCCGCGAGGCGCTGGCCGGGAACCTGTGCCGGTGCACGGGGTACGAGAAAATCCTGGACGCCGTGCGACTGGCGGCGTCGCGCCGATGATCGTCCTCGACCGCTGTGCGGTGTCCACTGTGGATCCGGCCGGGACGGAGCACGCGTCCGGGCACGTCGTGATCGAGAACGGGCGGATCAGGTCGGTCGGCTCCGGCCCTGCTCCGCGGCCCTCCGAGTCGCACACCTACGTCGACGCGTCGTCGTGCCTGGTCACGCCGGGGCTGATCAACACCCACCACCACCTGTACCAGTGGGCGACGCGCGGGCTCGCGACCGACGCGACGCTGTTCGAGTGGCTGACCGCGCTCTACCCGGTGTGGCGCGGGCTGGACGACACCGTGACGCACGCGGCGGCATCCGCCGGCCTCGCGAAGCTCGCGCTGACGGGCTGCACGCTCGCCGCCGACCACCACTACGTGTTCCCGTCCGGCGGTGGTGACGTCTTCGACGCGCTGGTGTCGGCGGGACGGCGGATCGGCATCCGGCTGGAGGCGATCCGCGGTTCGATGGACCGGGGCGAGTCGCAGGGAGGGCTGCCGCCGGACAACCTGGTCGAGGAGACCGAGGCAGCGCTGACCGCCACCGAGCAGGCGATCGGCGACCACCACTCGACGGCCGACGACGCGCTGGTGCGCGTGGCCGTGGGGCCCTGCTCGCCGTTCTCGGTGTCGAAGGAGCTGATGACCGGCGCCGCGTCCCTGGCGCGCCGGCACGGCGTCCGGCTGCACACGCACCTCGCCGAGACGCTGGACGAGGAGGAGCAGTGCCTGGCGGAGAACGGCTGCACGCCGACCGAGTACGCCGAGCAGCTGGGCTGGCTGGGCCCGGACGTGTGGCTCGCGCACACCGTGCACCTCGACGGTGACGCGGTGAAACGCCTGGGGGCGACCTCGACCGGTTCGGCGCACTGCCCGACGTCCAACGGGCGCCTGGGCACCGGGATCGCGCCCGTGCGCGACCTGCTGGACGCCGGCGCGCCGGTGGGCCTGGGCGTCGACGGCGCGGCGTCCAACGAGGACGGTGGCCTGGTCGTGGAGCTGCGGTCGGCCCTGTACCAGGCGCGGCAGCGCGGCGGACCGGCCGCGATGACCGCCCGCGAGGCGTTGTGGATGGGCACGATGGGCGGCGCGCGGGTGCTGGGCCGCGCCGACGCGCTGGGCTCGGTCGAGCCGGGCAAGGTGGCGGACCTCGCGGTGTGGGACCTGTCGGGTCTCGACCACGCGGGTATCGCGGACCCGGTGGCGGCACTGGTGCTGGGCACCCCGCCGCCGCTGAAACTGCTGATCGTGGGCGGTGAGGTCGTGGTGCGGGACGGGGTCCTGCTCACGGCGTCGACCGACGACCTGGCGCGTGACCTCTCCGCGGCCGGTCTGAAGCTCCAGGAGGCTGTGCGATGACCCTCACCCCCGCCGAACTGACCTCCGCCGTGTCCGGGGGCATCGGGACCTCACCGCAGCGCCCCGACGGCAACCTGAAGGTGCGCGGCGAGTTCGCCTACGCCTCCGACCTGTGGCACGAGGACATGATCTGGGGCGCGACGCTGCGCTCGCCGCACCCGTACGCCCGCATCACGTCGATCGACCTGACCGAGGCGCTGAAGGTGCCGGGCGTCCACGCGGTGCTGACCGCCGACGACGTGCCGGGCCGCAACCTGTACGGGCTGGAGCACAAGGACCAGCCCGTGCTCGCGGTCGACGTCGTGCGCTACCAGGGCGAGCCGGTCGCGCTCGTCGGCGCCGACCACCCGGAGACCGCGCTGCGGGCGATGAAGAAGATCGTCGTCGGCTACGAGGTGCTGGAACCCGTGGTGGACATGGAGACCGCGGCCGGCGACACCCCGTTGCACCCCGGCGGGAACCTGGTGCGGCACGTGCCGATCCGGCGCGGATCGCAGGACGTCACGGCCGACGTCGTGGTCACCGGCCGGTACGAGGTCGGCATGCAGGACCAGGCGTTCCTCGGCCCGGAGTCGGGGCTCGCGGTGCCGGCCGAGGACGGGTCGGTCGACCTCTACATCGCGACTCAGTGGCTGCACGTCGACCGCGCGCAGATCGCCTCGGCCCTCGGGCTGCCGGAGGAGAGGGTGCGGCTGACGCTCTCGGGCGTCGGCGGCGCGTTCGGCGGCCGTGAGGACCTGTCGATGCAGGTGCACGCGTGCCTGCTCGCGCTGCACACCGGCAAGCCGGTGAAGATGGTCTACAACCGCGAGGAGTCCTTCTACGGGCACGTGCACCGGCACCCGGCGGTGCTGTACTACGAGCACGGCGCCGACCACACCGGCAAGCTCGTGTACGTGCGCACCCGCATGTACCTGGACGGCGGCGCGTACGCGTCCTCCACCCCCGCCGTCGTGGCGAACGCGGCGACGTTGGGCGTCGGTCCGTACGAGGTCGACAACGTGACCGTGGACGCCTATGGCCTCTACACGAACAACCCGCCGTGCGGCGCGATGCGCGGATTCGGTGCCGTGCAGGCGGGTTTCGCCTACGAGTCCCAAATGGACAAACTCGCCGAGGCGCTCGGCATGTCGCCGGTCGACGTCCGCGTGCGCAACGCGATGACCGAGGGCTCGGTCATGCCGACCGGCCAGGTGGTCGACTCCGCCGCGCCCGTGGCCCAGCTGCTGAAGCTGGTGCAGGACAAGCCGTTGCCCGCCGGCACGTCGTCGGACCTCCGCGAGCTGCCCGGCGGTGTCTCGAACACCACGCACGGCGAGGGCGTCGTCCGCGGGGTCGGGTACGCCGTCGGCATCAAGAACATCTGCTTCTCCGAGGGCTACGACGACTACTCGACCGCTCGGGTGCGGGTGTCGATGGTCAACGGGGAGCTGGCCGCCGCGGTGCACACCGCCGCGTGCGAGGTCGGCCAGGGCCTGGTGACGATCATGCAGCAGATCGTGCGGACCGAGCTGGGCATCGAGCGCGTGACCGTGCTGCCCATGGACACCACGATCGGCAACGGCGGCTCGACCTCGGCCTCGCGCCAGACGTACGTGACCGGCGGCGCGGTGAAGGCGGCCTGTGCACTGGTGCGGGACAAGCTGGCCGGCCGCACCGACATCGGCGACGAGGTGATCGACGAGACCACCGAGTGGCGCCACCGCGCGACCGAGGCCCTCGACCCCGAGACCGGGCAGGGCAACGCGCACGTCCAGTACGGCTTCGCGGCCCACCGCGCCGTGGTCGACGTGGACGTGGAGCTCGGCCTGGTGCGCGTCGTGTCGCTGGACTGCGCCCAGGACGTCGGCAAGGCGCTCAACCCGCAGGCCGTCGTCGGCCAGATCCAGGGCGGGTCCGCCCAGGGCCTCGGCCTCGCGGTGATGGAGGAGATCCAGACCTCCGGCGGCAAGGTGCGCAACCCGTCCTTCACCGACTACCTCATCCCGACGGTGCTCGACATGCCGCCGATGAGCATCGACGTGCTCGAACTGGCCGACCCGCACGCCCCCTACGGCATCCGCGGCGTCGGCGAACCGCCCACCATCTCGTCGACCCCGGCGATCGTGGCGGCGATCCGCGCGGCGACCGGCCTGGCGCTCACCCGCGTCCCGGTCCGCCCGGAACACCTCACCGGCACCTGAGTCCTGGAGTTCGCTGCAGTGAACGCACATCTGCTCGCCACCATCGACCTCGCCACCCGCAACGTGGCCTCCGGCGGAGGCCCGTTCGGCGCGATGGTCGTCCGCGCCGGCGAGGTCGTCGCCACCGGCGTGAACCAGGTGACGCCGTCGCTCGACCCGACCGCGCACGCCGAGGTGGTCGCGATCCGCGCGGCCTGCCAGGTCCTCGGCGACTTCAGGCTGACCGGCTGCACGCTGGTCTCGTCGTGCGAGCCGTGCCCCCTCTGCCTGTCCGCCGCGCTCTGGGCGCGAGTGGACGGGGTGGTCTACGCCGCCGACCGCCACGACGCGGCGGCGGCCGGGTTCGACGACCGGGAGTTCCACGAGCTCTTCGGCAAGTCCCGCTCCGAGTGGGACCTGCCCGTACAGCAGATCTCCACCGGCGAGGACAACGCCCCGTTCGCCGCGTGGACGTCGCTCGCCACCCGAGTCGACTACTGACCGGTCGCGAGCCTGTTCGTCCGCTGACCGGAGCTCGCATCACGTCGCGGCGGTCGACTACTCTGATCAGGTGACATCCGGGGCATCTCGTATCTCGGCGACCGGCGGGAGTTCCTCCATCTCGAGGGGTGAGGGAGTGGCAAGGGGGAGTTGCCGCAGGCGGCGGGGCCAACGGGGGTTGGTCCCGCCGCGGTTGTTTGTGCGGCCGGCAGCGCGGTTGGTTGCGCGATCGTTTGTGCGGCCGGCAGCCGGTGGCCACAAAGCGCCGTGAGCCGCACGCGCCGCCGCTTCTCACCGGGCAGCCCGCCGGCCTTCCCGCGCCAGCCACCCGCCCGGCCTCAGCGCCCGCGCGTCGCCCGCAGCCACCCGCCGGCCTCCGCGTTCGCGCCTGTTCTCACCGCCCGGCAGCCTTCCCGCGCCAACCACCTGCCCGGCGTCAGCGCCCGCGCCTTGCCCGCAACCACCCGCCGCCCCGAACCGACCACCCACCCGGCCCGCACACCGCCCCCGGCGCCCCGCACCGACCACCCGGCCTCACCGACCGCGCCCGGTCAGCAACCCCCGCTCGTACGCCACCGCCACCGCCGCCGCCCGGTCCCCCACCCCGAGCTTCGCGTACACGTGCAGCAGGTGCGTCTTCACCGTCGCCTCGCTGATGAACAGCGCCGCCGCCACCGCCCGGTTCGTCGCCCCCTTGGCCACCAGCCCCAGCACGTCGAGCTCCCGCGCCGACAACGGCTCCGACGCGGGCTCCCGCACCTGCCCCAGCAGCCGGGTGGCCACGGCCGGCGACAGCACGGCCTCGCCGGCGTGCGCGGCGCGGATCGCGCGCTGCAGTTCCTCGCGCGGGGTGTCCTTCAGCAGGTAGCCGGTGGCGCCTGCCCTGATCGCGGGCAGCACGTCGCGGTCCGTGTCGTAGGTCGTCAGCACCAGCACGCGGCACGGGTGGCCGCGCAGCCGTTCGATGGCGGACAGGCCGTCCGAGCCCGGCATGCGCAGGTCCATCAGCACCACGTCCGGGCTCGCCGAGGCCACCACCGCGACGGCCTCGTCGCCGGATGCGGCCTCGCCCACGACCTCGAAGTCGGCCGCGGCCAGCATGCCGCGCAACCCGTCGCGCACCACCGGGTGGTCGTCCACGATGACGAGCCTGATCACCGCCACTCCCCTCACGCCGGCACCCGTGCCGAGATCGCCGTGCCGGACCCCGGCTCGGACTCCACGAACAGCGCCCCCGACAGCCGGTGCACCCGGTGCCGCATCGCGGGCAGCCCGAAGCCCGACGACGGCGAGGCCAGGTCGAACCCGACGCCGTCGTCGCGCACGTCGAGCGTCACCACGTCCTCCATGTAGGACAGCGTCAAGCCGACCCTGGACGCCTCGGCGTGCTTCGCCACGTTGGCCAGCGCCTCCTGCGCGGTGCGCAGCAACGCCACCTCCACCTCGGGGTGCATCGCCCGCGCCGCACCGGTCAGCGTCACCGAGACCGGCACGCCGTACACGGTGGACCAGCCCGACGCGACCTCGTCCAGCGCCTCGGGCAGCGCCGCCGAGTCGAGTGCGGGCGGGCGCAGCGCGTGCACCGAGCGGCGGGCCTCGGCCAGGTTCGAGCGCGCCAGTTCCGCCGCCACCGCCACGCGGCGCTCCCAGTCGGCGGGGGTCGCCGCGGACAGCTGCGTGATGATGCCGGTCAGGCCCTGGGCCAGGGTGTCGTGGATCTCGCCCGCCAGGCGGTGGCGCTCGTCCTGCACGCCGGCCTCGTGGGCCTGCACCAGCAACTGGGCGTGCAGGCCCTCGTTCTCGTCGAGCAGCTCCTTGCGCATCCGGGACTGCTCCGCCGTCACGTGGCCGACGTAGGTGAACGTGCACGCCAGCACCACGAAGATGAGCAGCAGCAACCAGAACGCCGCCTCCTCGCCCGGCGGCGGGTAGCCGCCGAACAACGACAGCGTCGCCAGCCCGGCCGTCACCGCCACCACGGCGAACATCCAGCGGCCGCGCAGGAGTTCGCTCGCGTAGACGTAGACCGCGTACGACACCGCGCCGAACCAGTGCTCGCGCATGCCCAGCACCGCGTAGAACACGACCATGCCACCGACGAAGACGGCCATGAGGTCCGCGCGCTGGTGCCACTCGGGGTGCAGCGTGAACCACCAGGCCATCCACGCGTAGCCGAACGCCACGACGCCGTAGGTGAACCAGCGCTCCGCGACCGGCTGCTCGGTGAAGATCGTGTAGAGCACGGTCGTCACCGTGAGCACGAAGTACGGGATCACGCGGGCTATCGAGACGAGCCTGCGTTCCCACGTGTCCAACGCGGCCATGTCCACGAGCTACTCCCAGCGGAACGTCCTGGCCGCGACGGTACCCGCCACGAGCCCGACGATCCCCATGATCGCGAGATGCCTCCAATCCGGCGCGCTACCGAGCCACGCCTGCTGCAACGCCTCCACGCCCGGAGGCGCGTAGGAACCGATCGCGTTGACCGCCGAGGGCAGCAGGAACCGCGGCAGGTACACACCGCCCAGGAACATGAGCAGCATGAACACCGCCGTCGCCCAGCCACCGGCCGCCCGCGCGTTGGGGGCCAGTGCGGCGATCACCAGGCCCAGCGCGAACGTCCCCGCGCCTCCCAGCAGCACGGCACACGCCAGGCCGAGCGGGTGGTGAGGCAGATCCACGTCGAAGACGACGTGCCCCACCACCATAACGAGCAGCACCGACAAGATCGCCGCGACGAAGTTGACGACCATCTGACCGGCCAGCAACCGCGCCGGGTGCACGGGCGTGGTCGCCAGCCGCCGCAGCACGCCCTTCTCGCGGTAGGCGGCCACCACGGTCGGCACGCGCTGCAACCCGATGAACCCCAGCGTGAACACCACCAGCGACGACAGGTAGCTGTCGATGAACCGCAGCCCGCCGAACTCCGGCAGGGGCTCCCGCAGACCCGGGATCGCCCCCAGCCCCAGCAACAGCAGCGACGGGAAGAGCACGGCGAACAACGAGTTCAGCCGATCGCGCAGGAACAACCGCGCCTCGATCTCAACGATCTTCACCATCGCCACCCCCGGTCAGTTCCACGTAGGCGTCGTCGAGCGACACCTGGTCGACGCGCAGTTGCCGCGCCACGATCTGCCTGCGCGCCAGCACCGACGTCACCGCGTGCAGCACGTCGTCCGACCCGCTGACGACCACCTGATCTCCCACCGACGACACCTCGCGCACCTCCGGCAGCGCCCGCAGCAGCGCCAGGTCCAAGGCGGCGGACGGCACGAACCGCACCCGCGTCGCACCGTCCACCCGCGACACCAGCCCGGACGGCGTGTCGAGGGCGGCGATGCGCCCGCCGCGGAACACCGCGACCCGGTCGCAGAGCCGTTCCGCCTCCTCCATGAAGTGCGTGACCAGCAGGATCGTCACGCCCGACGACCGCACGTCCTCGATCAACGACCACGTGTCGCGCCGTGCCTGCGGGTCGAGGCCCGTCGTCAGCTCGTCGAGGACCGCCACCCGCGGCGACCCGACGAGCGCCAGCGCGATCGACAGCCGCTGCTTCAGCCCGCCGGAAAGCCGCCCGAACTCCACCCCCAGGTGCGGCGCGAGCCCCAGCCGTTCCGACCAGTCGGCGGGCGAGGGGTAGAACGACGAGAACAGCGCCAGCGCCTCACCGACGCGGATCCGTTCCGGCAGTTCCGACGCCTGCAGCTGCACCCCGATCGACGACCGCACCGCCGCGGGCTCCCGCCCCAGCACCGACACGCTCCCCCGGTCCGGCTTGCGCAGTCCCGACACGCACTCGACCGTGGTGGTCTTGCCCGCGCCGTTGGGTCCCAGGACCCCGAAGATCTCCCCCTCGGCCACCTCGAAGGACACCGAGTCCACCGCGACCTTCGGCCCGTACCGCTTGCCGAGGTCGCGCACTTCGACGATTGCCATGCCTCCACGATCGGGCAGCGCACGTGGAAGATCATCGATCGAGGAGCTGGACCGGCATCAACCGATCGGTTGATGGGCTACTCGGCTTCCACGAAGGCGGTGCGCACCGCGGCGGCCAGCCGCGCGACCGGTTCCGGCAGCGGCCCCGGCAGCCGCGCGAGCAGCACCCGGCGCCGTTCGGCGGGCCCGCCGCGCACCGGGAGGATGCGCACGCCGTCCGGAGCGACCGCGACCAGCGATGTCGGCACCGTCGTTATGCCGAGCCCCGCCGCGACGAGCTGCAGCTTCGCGAGCCAGTCGCGGGCGGTGTGCGCGACGACGGGCCGTTCGCCGAGACCCGGCCACACGCCCATCACCCACGGGTCGCCGGGACCGGCGACCCACCGCTGCCCGCGCAGGTCCTCGACGTCGATGTAGTCGTTGCGCGCCAACGGGTGCGCCGACGGCACGGCCACCCGCAGCGTGCGTTCGACGACGGTGCCGACCTCCAGCGCGGGGATCTCGTCGTCGGGCGCGCGGAACGGCGGCGCGGACGAGATCAGCGCGACGTCCACCGTGCCCGCGCGCACCGCGCGCACCAACGCCGGCGTGCTCCCCTCCCTGGTCACCACGGTGATCGACGGGTGCGTGCGCGCCAGCGCCGTCAGCGCCCGCGGGAGCAGCCACGCCCCGGCGGTCGCGAACCAGCCGAGCCGGACCGTGCTCTCGTCCTCGTCGGGCAGCCCCGCGAGCTCCCGCGCACCGGCGTCGACCTGGTCCACCACGGCGGCGGCCCGGCGCAGCACGAGCCGACCGGCCGCCGTGAGCTGCACGCCGTCGTACCGCCGTTCGAGCAGCACGGCACCGGCCGCCCGTTCGAGCGCCGCGATCTGCCGCGACACCGCCGACTGCGTGTACCCGAGCGCGGTGGCCGCTCCCGTCAACGTGCCGCGCTCGGCCACCTCGCGGAACACCCTCAGCGCGACCAGCGACGCGTCACTCAAGCTCATGACGTTTACGCATACCCCGCTTGACAGAATTTCGCTACCCGCATGGCCGTGGCGGGCCTAGCGTCGAGGGCGTGATCGAAACGAAGTTCGGATTCAGCAGCACTGCCGCCGAGGTGGCGGAAGGCATCGATTTCACCGGCAAGCGCGTGGTCGTGACCGGCGCATCGTCCGGGATCGGTGTGGAGACCGCACGGGCGTTGGCGGGCATCGGCGCCGAGGTGACCCTCGCCGTCCGCGACGTCGACGCGGGCGAGAAGGTCGCCCGGGACATCGGCGGCAAGGTCGAGGTGGCGCCGCTCGACCTCACCGACCTCGCCTCCGTCGACCGGTTCGCGCGGGACTGGACCGGTCCGCTGCACGTCCTCGTCGCCAACGCGGGCGTCATGGCGACGCCCGAGCGGTACACCGAGCAGGGCTGGGAGTGGCAGTTCGCCACCAACCACCTCGGCCACTTCGCCCTCGCGACCGGCCTGCACGGCGCGCTCAAGGCCGCCGGCAACGCGCGCATCGTCTCCCTCACCTCGCGGGGCCACATGCTCTCACCGGTGATCTTCGACGACGTCCACTACGCGTTCCGCACCTACGAACCGTGGGGCGCCTACGGCCAGAGCAAGACCGCCAACGTCCTGTTCGCGGTCGAGGCGACGCGCCGGTGGGCGGCGGACGGCATCACCGCCAACGCGGTCATGCCCGGTGCCATCCACACCGGTCTGCAACGCCACATCGGCCCGAGCGAGGTCGACCCGGCGATCGTCAAGACGACGGAGCAGGGCGCGGCCACGTCGGTCCTCGTCGCCACGTCACCGCTGCTGGAGGGCATCGGCGGCCGCTACTTCGACGACTGCGCCGAGACGAGGGCCGTCGACCACCGCGACGAGACGCCGCCGATGCGCGGGGTGGCCCGGTTCGCCCTCGACCCGGACAACGCCGCCCGCCTGTGGACGTACTCCGAGACACTCCTCGCGAAGGCCTGAACCCCGCCGACACCGTCTACCTGACCGGCAGGACCGGGTCCGGTGCGTGGCCCGGGATTCATCACCCTCCCGCCGAAGGCCTTCCCGGTCGCCCCGGCACCGGCGCAGGCCGCGAAAGCGTTGCTGGACCTGGCGTTCGGCCCGGCCCTCACACACCACCACGGCGAGCTGATCCGCCACGGCGAGGTCCTGCGGTTCCGCTGATGGGCTGGTCCAGTCCGCGCACCACCTGGTCGAGCAACGTCCGGATGACCGCCTCGTTGTGCTCGGTGCGGCCCGGCGTGATCATCCGCGACGTCGCCTCGACCATCGCGTGGACGAGCGTCGCCCGCAGCCGCGCGCCCTGCACCCCGGCCGTCGTGAAGACCCCGACGAGCGGCGCCAGCAGGCGTTCGTGCTCGGCCTTGATCTGCTCGCGCGACGAGTCCGGCAACGCGTGCGCGGACAGGGCCACCACCGCGCCGTGGCTGCCGTCGGTGATGATCGCGAGCTCGGTCCGCAGGTAGGCCTCGATCTTGTCCGGCACGGACTCCGCGCCGTTGACCGCGTCCTCGAGCTTGTCCGCCCACTCGGGCAGCGCGTCGGAGACGATGGCGGCGACCAGTTCCTCCCGCGAGCGGAAGTACTCGTAGAGGCTCGGCCGCGACAGCCCGACGCGTCTCGCGAGCGACGCGAGCGTCAGTGCCTCCGCCCCCTCGGTCGCCACGATCTCGCGCCCGGCGTCCAGCAGGGCGCGCAACCGGTTGGCGCGGTGCTCGGCCACGGTGTCTGCGCTGATCCTCGGCACGGCGGAATCGTATCGCGCTTGATTTACCGACGGGGAGTTGGAATAGTTCCCGACACAGCGTCGGGATCAGGGAGGCCAGCATGTTCATCGCGACCAACCGGATGTTCGTGAACCCGGACATGTCCGAGGAGTTCGAGCGCTACTTCCGCGGCAACATGCGCACGCACCTGCCCGGAGTTCCCGGCCTGCTGCGCAGCACGCTGCTCAAGCCGACGCAGGACGACCAGCCGTACGTCTCGGTGAACGAGTTCGAGTCGGAGGACGCCTTCCGCGCGTGGGTCGCCTCCGCGGCGTTCCGCGAGGCGCACAAGGGCCACCGCACGATCGCGCGGCTCGTCACCGGCAACGAGCCGGAGCGGTTCACGCACGCCGAGGACCTGGTCCTGCCCCGGCAGCGCGGCGAGGCGTCCTAGCCTCAGAGGGCCGGCAGCAGCGTCTTCATCCGGTTGATCTCGTCGGACTGCGTGGCCACCACGTCGTCCGCCATCTCCTCGACCTGGACGTTGTTGCCCGCCCCGCGCACGTCCGTCGCCATCTTGATCGCACCCTCGTGGTGCTTGATCATCAGCTCCAGGAACATCCGGTCGAAGTCCTTGCCGCGCGCGGCGCCCAGCGCGGTGAGCTGGTCCTGCGTCGCCATGCCGGGCATCGAGCCGTGGTCGCCGTGCGAACCCACGATGTTGTTCATGCGCTGCCACTGCTTCATGGCGCCGATCTCGGGTTCCTGGCTGTACCGGATGCGGTCGGCCAGGCCCTTGACCGTCGCGTTCTCCGCGCGGTCGGGGGCGAACCGCGTCATCGCGAGCGCCTGCTCGTGGTGCGCGATCATCATCGACACGTAGTCGCGGTCGGCGTCGTTGGGCGGCGGCGGGACCGCCCTCGTCGCGTCCGACGCCGCGATGGTCGGCGCCGACCCGCCGGGCGTGTCCGGAGCGATGACCGGCGCCTGCTCCGGCTCCGACGTGCAGCCCGCCAACAGGGCCAATGCCGCCACCACCGCCACCACCGGAGAACGCATGCTTCGGACAATACAGTCCGCCACCGGCTGGGTCGTCCCGCCTTTCGAGACGGGACGAAGCGTCGACAACCCTCCGAAAGAAGCTGGCCTTTAGCAACGCGAAAGGGTCATACTCCCCCTCACCAACCCGTAATGAGGGGGTAAAGCAGTGACTTCACGCGCATCGGCCCGGCGGCGCAGAGCGCCGTTGGCGGTTCTGGGGGCGCTCGCGCTGACGCTGTCCACGTTGACCGCGCCCGCGTTCGCCGAGCCCGACCTGCCCGCGGACGGCAAGGGGCTCACGGAGGCACAGCTCGAGGCGCAGGCCGAAGCGGTCGACGGTCTCCCGGGGGTCGACGAGATCTCCCGCAGCCGCAACATGGTCCCGGTCGCCCACCTGGACAAGCAGGCTCCGCTCAGCTCCACGCAGACCGACATCGCGTTCCAGGACAACTACGCGTTCGTCGGCAACTACGACGGCTTCGTCATCTACGACATCCGCAACCCGCGGAAGCCGACGATCAAGAGCCAGGTGCTCTGCCCGGGCTCGCAGAACGACATCTCGGTGTACGGGAACCTGCTGTTCCTGTCGACCGACTCCTCGCGCAGCGACAACTCGTGCTCCAGCGTCTCCCAGCCGGCGACGGAGAAGTCGTCGTGGGAGGGCATCAAGGTCTTCGACATCAGCAACAAGGCGGCCCCGAAGTACGTCGCCGCCGTGGAGACCGACTGCGGGTCGCACACCCACACGATGGTGCCGGCCAAGGACAAGAAGAACGTCTACCTCTACGTCTCCTCCTACTCGCCGAACGCCACGTTCCCGGACTGCCAGCCGCCGCACGACAAGATCTCGATCGTCAAGGTGCCGGTGAAGGCCCCGGCGTCGGCGTCGCTGCTCAAGGCCCAGGTGGTCTTCCCGGACGGCGCGAACCCCGGCGTCCCCGGCACCATCGAGACCGGCTACACCTCGGCCACCACCGGCTGCCACGACATCACCGTCTACCCGCAGCTCGACCTCGCGGCCGGCGCGTGCATGGGTGACGGCGTGCTGTGGGACATCTCCGACCGCGAGAACCTGGTCGAGATCAACCGGGTCCAGGACGACGCGCACTTCGCGTTCTGGCACTCCGCGACGTTCAACAACAGCGGCACCAAGGTCGTCTTCACCGACGAGCTCGGTGGCGGCGGCGCCGCGACGTGCAACGAGAAGATCGGCCCCAACCGCGGTGCCAACGGCATCTACGACATCGTGGGCAAGGGCAAGAACCGCAAGCTGGTCTTCAAGTCCTACTACAAGATCCCGCGCATGCAGACCGACACGGAGAACTGCGTCGCGCACAACGGGTCGCTGATCCCGGTTCCCGGCAAGGACATCATGGTCCAGTCGTGGTACCAGGGCGGCATCTCGGTGTGGGACTTCACCAACTCGAGCAAGCCCCGTGAGATCGGCTTCTTCGAGCGCGGCCCGATGCCGAACGGCGCGGGCGGCGGCACGTGGTCCACGTACTGGTACAACGGCTACATCTACTCCTCGGAGATGGGCCGCGGCTTCGACGTCATCGACATGCGCGACCCGCGCACGTTCGTGGCGAAGCTCTTCCGCACGGACGAGCTGAACGTGCAGACCCAGGGCAACTTCTACCGCGGGTAGGGGTCACCGCTCGAGATC
>NZ_JBHXCW010000115.1:0-23778 GCF_042725365.1 Lentzea sp. NPDC060358
TGGTCTTGCTACTCAAAGGAATACTCCTGACGAGGAGTATTCATATTACTGGCTGTGTTTCGGCACGCTGTTGAGTTCTCAAAGAACACGCGCTCACCGGATCCGTTCTCCGTTTTCGGAGAGTTTCTCTCGGGGCTTGTGTTGAAAGCTTAGCCAGTTCGTTTTCGCTTTGTCAAATCGGCGTTTCCGTCGATCTCGGCTCCGCGCAAACTCGCTTCGCATTCAGTTTTTGGCTTGGTTCAGAAGTTATCCGAGTGGCTTTTCCGGTGTCAAATCGGGGTCTTTATCGGATCCCGGACAGCACGGTAGGCCGTAGATTCACTTCTGGGGGTTTGACGCCGTGAGACTTTACCCGGCCCGATCCGCGGTGTCAACCGCTCGTTCCGGGGTCTCGCTTGCGACTTGGAGAAAGTTACTCACGGGCCCGATCAAAGTCAAATCGCCTGGTCAGCGGGCTGCTTGATCGGAACGGACGGGGACGGAGCAGTCGGCTTGGCCCCGACCGGACGCGGCCGGAGCCACAGGGAGATGGAACGAAGTCCCTCCATCGCCTTCACGATCTGGTCCGGCGCGGCCGGCTGGCGGGTCGCCAGCGGGACCAGGTCGTAGCCCCAGACGCCGAACTCCTTGAGGACCGTCACCGGATCGTCACCGAAGTCGGCCGTCGCGGTCGCGGAGAACTCCAGGAACACGTGCGGCCGGTCGCGGCGCAGCAACCGGACGAGGCCGGCCAGCGCGCGATGACCGCGGCCGGGCGTGTCTACCCGTACGACCGAGAGCTTCATCCCCTGCACCAGGGCGATGTCCTCGAGCTCCTTGTCCAGGCGCACCGACCGGACCCGCGCGACGTCCTCGCCCGCGTCGTCCGCCAGGGGCGACACCGAGATGCCCCCGGTCAGCGTCGGCGAGGCAGCCAGTTCGCCGGGGCTCTCCCACGCCGCGCCCTCGATCACGGTGAGCCGCTCGGCGACGGCGACCGGCAGGTTCGCCGCGACGTTGTGCCGCAGCAGCGCGGCGGCCGAGGCATCGGGTTCGACGGACACGACCGCGCCCATCAGCCCGAGCCGCGACAGCACCCGGATCGAGTGGTAGCCGACGTACGCGCCGACGTCGAGGAAGATCCCGTCCGGTTCAAGCACGGAGTCGAGCAGCTCGGCGAGCTCCGGCTCCCACACCCCGTTGGACGACAGCAGCGGGAGCATGAACGCGTCGTCGGACGGCAGCCGCATCATGCCCGCGTCGCACAGGACCAGCGACGACCGCACCTCGGGCAGGTCACCGGAGGCCTCGTGCTGGCGGACGACCACGCGCCGCAGCGCGTCGGCGGTCTGCTGCGCCTGGTGGGCGGTGCGGATGGCGGCGTCCAGCCGCGAGTCGCGCTCGCGGAAGACCTCGACGACCTTGGACTCGAGGCCGTCGATCCGGTCGAGCGTGCGGTCGAGCGCCACGGTCAGCCGGTCGATCCGCTCGGCCAGCACGTCGGTGGCCTTGGCGCGCTTGGCGGCCTCGGCGACGACGGCGTCCTCGATGTCGCGCAGGCGGCGGCCCTGACCGGCCATGTCGGCGCGCACCCGCACGACGCCGTCGTCGACGCCGATCAGCTGGTCGCCGAAGTGGGTCTGGCGTTCGGCGACCTGCTCGACCTCGGCGCGCAGCAGTTCCAGCTCGCCCGCGCCGACACCCGCCTTGAGCGCGTCCTGCCGGTTGACCAGCTCGGCCACGGTGCGCTCGACCCCGTCGATCAGGGTGTGCAGCACCTGGCGCATGTGGTTGTCGTAGTGGTCCAGCGCGCGCAGGACGACCTTGCGCAGCGCGGGCGCCATCGGCGTGCGGTGCGGTCCGTCCACGGTCGGCTGGCGAAGCAGCGCGTGCTTGGCCGACTGCAGCGCGAGCATCGGGTCGACCTCGGGCTTCGGCTTGGGGCGGCGCGCGCGCCATCCCCGGTACGCGTGCTCCACCCGTTCGCGGAGGATCTCGCTGACGCGCGCGACGGACCGCACGGACAGCACGTGCTCCCGTGCGGCGGTACCCAGTGCGGCAGCGGTGGGCAGATCGTCGGCCAGCGAGCGCAGCAGTCGCGAGGCGGCCTGCACGTCGGGTTCGGCACCGGCGTGACACGGCACGAGAACCGCCGTCTTGCCGAACAGCTCGGCCACGGCGCCGTGGTCCGACGCCACGATCGGGACGCCGCGCACGGCCAGTCCGGCCAGTCGCAACGCGATGCGGTCGTCGGCACCACCGCGGTGCAGCGACACCACGGCGTCGGCGGTCAGGCACGCGTCCTCGTCGTCGACCAGGGAGATCCGCTGGTCGGCGGCGGTGGCGAGGCGCAGCCGCTCGGCGGCCTCCGGGTGGTCGAGCGCACCGGACACCGCGATCCGCAGCTCGACGTCCGTGCGGTCGGGGAACGCGGTGAGGAACGCGGACACGGCTCCGAGGACGTTGCCGGGGCGGTCCAGCGCATGGTCCGCGATCGCCGCGAACACCACCACTTCGCTCGACTCGTGCTCACGCGCCCCGAGGTCGTGCACGGGCACTGGCACCACACGCACGATGGGGCCGCCGATGCGTTCGGCAGCGGCTCGTGACAGGTCGGACGACAGCCAGAGTTCGTTGACGCCCGTGCGGTCGTCCGCGGCGGTGGCGTCCAGTGCGACCTCGACAACGAAACGCCCGGACGGCACCTCATCTGCTGGAGAGGTGCGCACGACCACGGGATAACTGGCGGAAGTCGACACGGGCAGGCCGGACGCACGGGCGGCGGCGAGCACCAGCTCGGCCAGCGGCCCGGACCCGACGACGGACACACCGAGCTGGTCGAGCAACGCCGGCCCCTCGGACCGGGGCTGCGGCACGGCGGGCACGGGCAGCCGGCCGGACGCGACGCCCGCACCGGCGCACCACTCGCGCCACGCGTCGGCGTCCGCGCCGAACGGTGCGGGGAACTGCTGCTGGAGCGCCTGGTCGGCACGCCACACGGCGTCGGCCCAGCGCGTGCCGCCGTGCTCGGTCGGCTCACAGGCCCAGAGGAGGAACCCGCCCCCACCGTCCTCGCCGAACGCGGGCGGCGGCGTCAGCACCGACGTCCGGTAGTCGGCGCGCAGCTCGGACGGGATCTGCGTCCCGTCGATCAGGGCGCCGAAGCGGTAGGGCACGGGTGCGACGGTCCAGCCGGACCGCACCAGTTCGGCGCGGTAGGCGGTGCAGAGCTCGGCGACCTCCGCGTGCTCCGAGAGCAGCACACGGGGGCGTTCGGCGAAATCGGCGGACAGCAGCCACGGCCGGCGTGGGTCGAACCCGCGGAAGTGGACCGTGAGCAGGTCTTGGCCGACCACGGCCAGAGAGCCGGCCTCGGTGCGGTGCAGCGGACGGTCGGCCACGTTCCAGACGGACAGGCCGACCCGTGCGTCGCGCACGACGTGGTGGGGGACGATCGCCGGCATGTCCAGCGAGGCGAGGTAGGGCTCGGCGCCCTGGCCGACCGCGATGAACCCGGGGTCGAACGCGCCCAGCTCGTGCAGCTCGGCGGGGCCGGGCTGCAGCCCGTCGGACGGCAGCGGCCGCAGGGTGCGCGGCAGCAGCACGACCGGTGCGGTGCGCAGCGCCTCCAGCACGAGCTTCGTGAGCGACCCGAACACCTGGACCCACGGGTCGAGGTACAGCACGGGCATGCCCTGCGACAGCAGCGCCTCCAGCAGCCTCGGCAGCAGCGCGGCCTTCAGCGCGGGCGCGTCGAGCGAGGTCGCGAGCACGTGCAGCTCGTCCTCGGGCACGCCGATGTCGAGCGGCGTCATCAGGCCGGGTCCGGCGTGCTCGGGCTGCGCGTCGACGACGAGCGCGACGAACCGCCCCTCGGGGTGCTCCGCGAGGAACGAGCCGGACAGGACCTTGACCGCGGGCAGCTCCGCCGCCGTGGCGACCGTGCAGGCGCAGATGGTCGGCTGGAACTGGGGTACCTCTGTCACGGAGAGCAACGTATCGGCCTCACAGCACGGGAAGAAGAGTGCGCAACTCGTACGGGGTGACGCTTCGACGGTACGCGTCCCACTCCGTCCTCTTGTTGCGCAGGAAGAAGTCGTAGACGTGCTCGCCCAGGGCCTCGGGGAGCAGCTCCGAGTTCTCCATCTCGGTGAGCGCCTCGCCCAGGTTCTGCGGCAGGTTGGCGTACCCGGCGGCGCGCCGTTCACGGTCCGTCAGCGACCACACGTCGTCCTCGGCGGGCGGCGGCAGCTCGTAGCCCTTCTCGATGCCCTTGAGGCCGGCGGCCAGGATCACCGAGTAGGCGAGGTACGGGTTGCACGCGGAGTCGAGCGACCGGACCTCGACACGGCGCGACGACGACTTGCCCGGCGAGTACATCGGCACGCGGACCAGCGCGGAGCGGTTGGCGTGACCCCAGCACACGGCCGTGGGTGCCTCACCGCCGACGATGAGCCGCTTGTACGAGTTGACCCACTGGTTCGTGACGCCGGAGATCTCGCGCGCGTGCTTGAGGATGCCCGCGACGAACTGCTTGCCGATGTCGGAGAGCTGGTAGGGGTCTTCCTCGTCGTAGAAGGCGTTGCGGTCGCCCTCGAACAGCGAGAAGTGCGTGTGCATGCCCGAGCCCGGCTGGTCGGTGAACGGCTTGGGCATGAACGAGGCGCGCACGCCCTGCGTGATCGCGACCTCCTTCACCACGTACCGGAACGTCATGACGTTGTCCGCCATGGTCAGCGCGTCGGCGTAGCGCAGGTCGATCTCCTGCTGGCCGGGTGCGCCCTCGTGGTGGCTGAACTCGACGGAGATGCCCATGGCCTCCAGCGCCTCGATGGCGTGGCGGCGGAAGTGCGTGGCCGTCTCGTGCGAGGTCTGGTCGAAGAACCCGCCGTTGTCCGCGGGCTCGGGCTCGCCGCCGTGCCCCGGCAGGTCCTTGAGCAGGAAGAACTCGATCTCGGGGTGCACGTAGCAGGTGAAGCCCGCCTCGCTGGCCTTCGAGAGCGTGCGGCGCAGCACGTGGCGCGGGTCGGCCCACGACGGGGAGCCGTCCGGCATGGTGATGTCGCAGAACATGCGCGCGGAGTAGTTCGTGCCCTCCGGCGTCTGCCACGGCAGCACCTGGAACGTCGCCGGGTCGGGCTTCGCGACCATGTCCGACTCGTAGACGCGCGCGAAGCCCTCGATGGCGGAGCCGTCGAAGCCGATGCCCTCGCTGAAGGCGCCCTCGAGCTCGGCCGGGGCGACCGCCACGGACTTCAAGAAGCCCAGGACGTCGGTGAACCAGAGCCGGACGAACCGGATGTCGCGTTCCTCGAGCGTGCGGAGCACGAACTCCTGCTGGCGGTCCATAGGGCGCAGCTTAAGGCCCCGGCACCTTCTACGATCAACGCATGTCCGCCCGTTGGTTGTTGGTTTGCGCACTCGCCCTGCTCACGAGCTGCACGTCCGGTGGAGATCTCCCCGATGGTGCGACCTTGCTCTCGCAGTCGGCCGAGTCGATGCGCTCGGTGAAGACGGTCCACTTCACGATCAAGGTGGACGGCGAGCTCCCGGACGTGCCGGTGAAGGACGCCGACGGCGACCTCACCTCGGCCGGTGACTCGAAGGGCACCGCGAAGGTCACGTTCGGCGGGCAGCTGCTGTCGATCGAGTACGTGCTGACCGGCGGGAACCTGCACTTCAAGGGCCCGACCGGCGGGTTCACCAAGCTGCCGGCGGCGTTCGCGGGGCAGGTGTACGACCCGTCCGCGATCCTGAACCCGGACAAGGGCGTGGCCAAGGTCCTGGCCAGCGCGAAGGACGCGAAGACGAAGTCGGCCGGTGACGTGTCGGTGGTCGAGGCGACCGTGCCGAAGGACGTGGCGGCCGGGCTGGTGCCGGGCATCGGGTCGGACGTGAAGTCGACGTTCTCGGTCGGGGGCGACAAGAAGCTCAAGAGCGCGCTGTTCGAGCTGCCGGGCGGGCAGAAGGTCGAGGTCGGGCTGACGGACTTCGACAAGCCCGTCACGGTCACGGCTCCCGCGTAGATGAGACGAGTCGCTCTCGCCGCGTCCGGCGCGGCCGTTCTGCTGGGGGCCCTCGACGCGTACGTCGTCGTCGGTGTCCTCACAGACATGGTGCGCGATCTCGGCATCGCGGTGAACGAGCTGGAGCAGGCGACGCCGATCGTCACCGGCTACCTGCTCGGGTACGTGGCCGGGATGCCGTTGCTCGGGCAGCTGTCGGACCGGCTCGGGCGGCGGTTCGTCCTGCAGGTGTCGCTGCTCGGGTTCCTGGTCGGGTCGGTCGTCACGGCGCTGGCCGGGGACGTGCCGCTGCTCGTGACCGGGCGGGTGGTGCAGGGCCTGGCCGGGGGCGCGCTGCTGCCGGTGACGATGGCCCTGGTCGCGGACCTGTGGGAGGAGAACCGCAGGTCGTCGGCGCTCGGGACGGTGGGAGCGGCGCAGGAGCTGGGGTCCGTCCTCGGCACGTTGTACGGGATCGGTGTCGCGACGCTGTTCAACGCGATGCCGTTGTTCGAGGCGTGGGAGCCGCAGAGCTGGCGGTGGGTGTTCTGGGTCAACGTGCCGTTGGCGGTCATCGCGATGGTGGTCGTGCACCGGACCGTGCCGAACACACGGCGCGAGGTGCGCATCGACGTCGTGGGCGGTGTTCTGCTCGCCCTCGCGTTGTCGTTGTTGGTGGCCGCGCTCTACAACCCGACGCCCGCCGAGTCGGTGCTGCCGTCGTGGGGCTGGCCGGCGGTCGTCGCGGCGGTCGCGGTGCTCGCCGGGTTCTTCGTGTGGGAACGGCGGGCCGGGACGAAGCTGATCGACCCGGAAGGCGTGCGGTGGCGGCCGTTCTGGGCCGTGCTCGGCGTCTCCCTCGCGGCCGGTGCGGCGCTGATGGTGACGCTGGTGGACGTGGAGCTGTTCGCGCAGACGGTGCTGCGCCGGGACTCGGCGGCCGCGGCGACGCTGCTGACCCGGTTCCTGGTCGCCCTGCCGGTCGGTGCCGTGCTGGGCGGGTTCCTCGCCGCGCGCTTCGGCGACCGGTGGGTGTCGTTCACCGGCCTCGCGATCGCGTCGGTGTCGTACGTGTTCATCGCGCAGTGGCCCGCCGACGTCAGCGGGTGGGTGCTCACGCGTGACCTGGCCATCGCCGGTTTCGGGCTGGGGCTGGTCATCGCGCCGTTGTCCGGCGCTGTGCTGCGCGTGGTGCCCGCCGTGCGCCACGGCGTCGCGTCGGCGTTCGTCGTCGTCGCGCGCATGACGGGCATGCTCGTCGGTGTCGCGGCGCTGTCCGCGTGGGGACTGCACCGCTTCCGCGAGCTGACGGCAGACCTGAACACGCCGCTGCCGTTCGGCGTCGAACCCGCTGAGTTCCAGCGGCAGATGGCCGACTACCAGCGCGGGCTCACCGAGGCGCTGCTCACCGAGTACCACGAGATCTTCCTGATCACGTCGGTCATCTGCGCGCTCGGAGCGCTGGGGTCAGTCCTCCTGCCTGGCCGTCAGCAGACCGAGTCGGTCTCGGGCAGCCTCAGGTCGACCAGGTAGTTCGTGCCCACGCCGTCCACGCAGCCGATGCCCGCGAGGAACGCCGTGTGCTGGTTGCCGTTGTACGTCAGCAACCGCGCACCCAGCGCCTGCGCGAGGTCCACACCGGATTGGTAGGGCGTCGCCGGGTCACCGGTCGTCGAGACCACCAGCACCTGCGGCAGGCCCTTCACCGTCGGGGGGTGCGGTTCCGACGTGTGCGGGGCCGGCCAGAACGCGCACGGGCCGAGCGCGGTCTCGTCGGTCGGGACGGTGTCGTTGCCCAGCAGTTCCAACAGCCTCCGACGGTTGGACTCCAGGGTGGCGCGGTCCTTGACCGGCGGCTCGTCGACGCAGCGGATGGCCACGAACGCGTCCTGGATGCGGCTGTAGCTGCCGTCCGCGGCGCGGCCGAGGTACTGGTCGGCGAGCTGCAGCAGGGTCGTGCCCCGGTTCTGCCGCAGCTCCTGCAGGCCCTTGAGCGCGGTCTCCCACAGCCGGTCCGTGTACATCGCCTGGATGATGGCGGTGTTCGCGTCCGAATGGGACAGCTTGCGCTCGCCGACCTGCAGCGGGGTCTTCTTGAGCGGCTCGATCATCTGCCGGAACTTCGACTCCGCCGCCTTGACGTCCGTGCCGATGGGACAGTCGCGCTGGGCGCACCAGCCCGCGAACCGCTCGAACGACTCCTCGAAGCCCTGCGCCTGCCGTGCCGACGCCGCCACCTTGTCGCCGTCGACCTCCACCGCGCCGTCGAGCACCATCGCGCGCACGTTGCGGGGGAACATCTCGGCGTACAACGTGCCCAGCCGCGTGCCGTAGGAGTAGCCGAGGTAGCTCAGCTTCTTCTCCCCCAACGCGGCGCGCAGCACGTCCACGTCCCGCACGACGTCCCTCGTGCCGACGTTGCGCAGCAGGTCGATGCCGCTGCGTTGGGCGCACTTGTCCACGAAGAACTTGTTCTCCGTCTCGACGGCGTTCGCGGTCTCGCCCTTGGGGCGGAGCCGCTGCGCGTCGCGTTCGGCGTCGGTCAGGCACTGCACGCGCGGCTGGCTCGCGCCGACGCCGCGCGGGTCGAAGCCCACCACGTCGAACCGCTTGCCGACCGGGTTGCCCGCCTGCATGTTCGCGACGTGCGCCATGCCCGAACCGCCGGGTCCGCCGGGGTTCACCACCAACGAACCGACGCGCCGCCCTTGTTCCGTGGCGGTCCTGCGCAGCAGTCCCACGGTGATCGTCCCGATGTCCGGCTTCCCGTAGTCGAGCGGAACCTGCAGACGCGAGCACTGGATGCCCTCACGCTCGAACAGGGTCTTGCTCTTCGCATCGGTCGCGTAGGGCTGGCAGGCACCCCACGACAACGTCTGCGCGTAGAAGCGTTCGAGTCCCTTGCGCGCGGCGACGGGAGAGCCGTCGATGCGCGCGAAGGACGTGGACGTGCCGAGGACGATGATCAAGGCGAACAGGGCCGCGGTGACTCGGGATCGCCTCTTCGTCATTAGGCGCACCGGGTTCCGTCGGCGGGGAGGGTCTGGTCGATCAGGTACTTCACGCCGGCGTCGTCCACGCACTTCTCGCCCTGCAGGAAGACCGTGTGCTGCACGCCCTCGAAGGTGAGCAGCCGCGAGTTGAGCGCCTTGGCCAGGTTCACACCGGCCTCGTAGGGCGTCGCCGGGTCACCGGTCGTCGAGATGACCAGCAGCGGCGGGATGCCGTCAGCCTTGGGCGGGCCGGTGCGGGCCGTGACCGGGGCGGGCCAGAACGCGCACGAGTCGAGCGCCGCGCCGGGCGGGTTGCCGTCGTCGAGGAACGGGGCGGCGGCCTTGTAGGCCCGCGCGGACTCCAGCAGCGCGTTCTTGTCCGTAAGCCGCGGGTCGTCGACGCAGTGCACGGCGCTGAACGCGTCCGTGATGGTCGAGTACTCGCCCTGGTCGTCGCGGTCGAAGTAGGCGTCGGCCAGGGCCAGCAGCACCCGGCCCTTGCCGTTCTTGAGCTCCGTGAGGCCGTTGAGCAGGACCGGCCACAGCTGCTCCGAGTACAGCGCCTGGATCGTCGCCGTGATGGCGTCGTTGTAGCCGAGCTTGCGGTCGCCGACGTCGACGGGCTTTCCGATCAGCGGTGTCGTGAGCTGCCGGAAGCTCGCGTTGGCGTCGCCGCCGGTGAGCGGGCAGTCGCCCTTCTCGCGGCACCACTTCACGAACTCGTCGAACGCCTTCTGGAACCCGGCGGCCTGGGCGACCAGCGACGCGAGCGGGTCCTGGCCGGGATCGACGGCACCGTCGAGGATGAGCGCGCGCACGTTCTGGGGGAAGGTCTCGGCGTACTCGGTGCCTATACGGGTGCCGTACGAGTAGCCGACGTAGCTCAGCTTCGCGTCGCCGAGCGCAGAGCGGAGGACATCCATGTCCTTAACTACGTCCCGCGTGCCCAAGTTGGCGAGCATTGAAGCCCCGAATTTTGTCCCGGCGGCACACTTGTCGGCGTATGCCTTGTTCTCCTGCTCCGTTTGGGCGATTCCGGCCGGGCTGGTGTCCAGATCGAGGTCCAGCCGCTCGGCGTCGCGCTCCGGTCCGGTGAGGCAGCGGACCGCCGGTTCGCTCGCCCCGATGCCCCGCGGGTCGAACCCGATGAGGTCGAACCGCTTCCCGAGCTCGGTCTTGCGGTAGTCGGAGACCATGCCCGCGGCGGCCGCCATGCCGGACGCGCCGGGACCGCCGGGGTTGATCAGCAGCGAGCCGATCCTGTCCCCCGTGGCCTTGTACCGGAGCACGCCGATGGTGATCTTGTCGCCGGTGGGCTTGGCGTAGTCGAGCGGGACCTGGACGCGAGAGCACTCGACGTCGCGCTTGCTGCCGTAGGCCTGCCGACTGGACCCGGTGGTCGCGAACGAGGAGCAGTCCTGCCAGGCGACCTGCTGGCCGTAGAACTCCTCGAGCCCGGCGGGGACGGGGCCTGCCGGACCGGCCTTCTCGAGGGTGACGCCGGGCTTGGGCCCGCCCTCGATGACCGACGTGCAGGACGCGAGCAGCGGAATGACGAGCAACACGCTCAAGAGACGGACCACAGCCCGATGGTATGGGAGATGATGGGGGCATGCCGCAGCTTCGAATCGCGCTCGCCCAGGTCAACGCCACTGTGGGCGATCTTTCGGGCAACGCTTCGCTGGTCGTGGACTGGACGCGCAAGGCCCGTGAGGCAGGCGCGCACCTGGTCGTCTTCCCCGAGATGGTGCTGACCGGCTACCCGGTCGAGGACCTCGCGATCCGCACGTCGTTCGCCCGCGCGTCGGCCGAGGCACTGGAGGCGCTGGCGGTGTCGCTGGACGCGGCGGGCCTGGGCGACGTCGCCGCGGTCGTCGGCTACCTGGAGCACGACTCGGTGGGGCCGCGCAACGCGGCAGCCGTGCTGTCCGGCGGACGCGTGGTGGCCCGTCAGTCGAAGCACCACCTGCCCAACTACGGCGTGTTCGACGAGCGGCGCTACTTCAAGCCCGGTTCGTCGCTCGACGTCGTGCGCGTCAACGGCGTCGAGGTCGGCATGGTGATCTGCGAGGACCTGTGGCAGGACGGCGGCCCGATCACCGCGCTCGGTGAGGCCGGCGTCGACCTCGTGGTCTCGCCCAACGCGTCGCCCTACGAGCGCAAGAAGGACGACCAGCGGCTGCCGCTCGTGGCGCGCCGTGCGGCCGAGGCGCGCGCTCCGCTCGCCTACTGCAACCTCGTCGGCGGCCAGGACGAGCTGGTGTTCGACGGCGACTCGCTGGTGGTGGGCGCCGACGGCCAGCTGGTCGGCCGCGCGCCGCAGTTCGTCGAGCACCTGATGGTCGTGGACTTCGACCTGCCCGGCGGCGGCACCTACGAGCAGGGCCAGATCGGCGACTTCTCCGTGCGCCGTGTGCCGCTCTCGGAGGCGGTGCCGGCCTACGAGCCGTTGCCCGCGCCGCGCGTGTTCGAGCCCCTGTCGGACGAGGCCGAGGTGTGGCACGCGCTCGTGACGGGCCTGCGCGACTACGTGCACAAGAACGGCTTCCGGTCCGTGGTGCTCGGTCTGTCCGGTGGCATCGACTCGGCCGTGGTGGCCGCACTGGCCGTGGACGCTCTCGGTGCCGACTCGGTCTACGGCGTCTCGATGCCGTCGTCGTACTCGTCGGAGCACTCGCGCTCGGACGCGTCGGAGATGGCCGTGCGGACCGGCCTGCACTTCTCGACCGAGCCGATCGGCGCGATGGTCGACGTGTACGTGTCGCAGCTGTCGCTGACCGGCCTGGCCGAGGAGAACATCCAGGCCCGGTGCCGCGGCATGCTGCTGATGGCGCTGTCGAACCAGCACGGCCACCTGGTGCTCGCGACCGGCAACAAGTCCGAGCTCGCGGTCGGCTACTCGACGATCTACGGCGACGCCGTCGGCGGCTACGCGCCGATCAAGGACGTGCTCAAGACCCTGGTCTGGGACCTCGCCCGGTGGCGCAACGCCGAGGCGGAGAAGCGCGGCGAGACCCCGCCGATCCCGGAGAACTCGATCTCGAAGCCCCCGTCGGCCGAGCTGCGCCCCGGCCAGGTCGACTCCGACTCGCTGCCGGACTACGAGCTGCTCGACGACCTGCTCGACGACTACGTCGAGGGCGACCGCGGCTACGACGACCTGCTGGCGGCCGGGTTCGCGCCGGAGCTCGTGGACCGCGTGCTGCGGATGGTGGACAAGGCCGAGTACAAGCGGCGCCAGTACCCGCCGGGCACGAAGATCTCGAACAAGGCGTTCGGGCGGGACCGGCGGCTGCCGATCACCAACGGGTGGCGCGAGGGCTGAGGCCGCACCGGCGCCGCACAACGGCCCGCCGCGGGCCTGGCGCCGCCCCCACCTGCAGGAGTGGAGCCTGCTCCACCGCGCGACCGGACCCCGCCCGGATACGTTTCTCACCATGAAACGGATCTGGGCGGCCTTCGTCTACCTGGCGTCGGGGCTGCTGACGGCGATCGCGACGTGGCTCGCGGTCGGCGTGCTGCTGCTGTCCGTCGTCATCCTGCCGTTGCTGCCGATCACCGCGCCGCACATCCGCCGCATCGTCGACCTCGACCGGCGGCGGCTCGCCCGCTACGCCGGGGTCGACATCCCCTCGCCGCCGCCGCTCGACGGGCCGTGGCTGCACCGCGCGCAGCGGGTGCTGGCCGACCCGGACAGCCGGCGGGACGGGATCTGGCTGATCGCGCACGCCCTGTACGGCACGATGTTCGGTGCGCTCGCGATCGGTCTCGTCGGGCCGTTCGTGCAGCAGCCGGTGGTGCTGCTGTTCTGGTGGGTCTTCCCCGGCGGCAACGAGAACTCGTTCGGGCTGCACGTCGACTCGTGGCCGAAGGCCCTGCTGAGCCTGCCGATCGGGCTCGTGCTCGCCGCCCTGCTCACGCAGCTCCCGCGGCTCGCGGACCTCGACGCGAAGTGGGCGGAGAAGCTGCTGTCACCGCCCAAGGCGTCGCTGGAGAAGCGGCTGGCCGAGGTCGTCGCCACGCGCGCCGCGGCGTTGCAAGCGCACGGCGCGGAGCTGCGGCGGATCGAGCGGAACCTGCACGACGGGACGCAGAACAAGCTCGTCGGCGTCGTGATGATGCTCGGCATCGCGGAACGCACGCTCCAGCAGAACCCCGACAACGCGCTGCAGGCGTTGCTGCGGGCCCAGGACGCGGCCGGCGACGCCCTCGAAGAGCTCCGCAACGTCGTGCGCAGCATCCACCCGCCGGTGCTCGAGGACCTCGGACTCGACGGCGCGATCCAGGCGCTCGCCGCCCGGTGCCCGGTGCCGTGCGTGCTCACGGCCGAGCACCTCGGCCGGTTGCCGGCGGCGGTGGAGGCGGCCGCGTACTTCGCGGTGGCCGAGGCGCTCACCAACGTGGCCAAGCACAGCGGCGCCCGGCACGCGAGGGTCAGCCTCGCCGCCCACGACGACAAGCTCGTCGTCGTGGTCCACGACGACGGCAAGGGCGGCGCGGACGAGAAGCAGGGCACGGGACTGGACGGCATCCGCGGCCGGGTCGGGGCGCTCGACGGCACCGCCGACGTCAGCAGTCCCGAAGGCGGCCCCACCGTGCTCACCGTCGTGCTACCGATGGGACAGTGACCTCATGCGCATCGTGATCGCCGAAGACGACGCCCTGCTCCGCGAAGGGCTGACGTTGTTGCTGCGCAACGAAGGCATCGAGGTCGCCGCGGCGACCGACAACCCGGACGACTTCCTCGTGGCCGTCGCCGACCACGAGCCGGACATCGCCGTCGTCGACGTGCGGATGCCGCCGACGTTCACCGACGAGGGCCTGAAGGCGGCCGTCGAGGCGCGCCGCAGGCACCCGAAGCTCGCGGTGCTGGTGCTCAGCGCGTGGGTCGAGCAGAGCTACGCGCACGAACTGCTCGCCGGCACCAACGGCGGCGTCGGCTACCTGCTCAAGGAACGCGTCGGCAAGGTCGCGGACTTCCTCGACTCGCTGCACCGCGTCGCGAACGGCGGCACGGCGCTCGACCCCGAGGTCGTGTCGCAGCTGCTGGTGCGGCGCAAGGCCGACGACGCGCTCAGCGTGCTGTCACCCCGCGAACGCGAGGTCCTCGGCCTGATGGCGGAAGGGCTGTCCAACACCGCCATCGGCGAGAAGCTCGTGCTCAGCGCGGGAGCCGTGCACAAGCACATCGGCAACGTGTTCCTGAAGCTCGGCCTCAACAGCGAGGACGGGTCGGGCGACCGGCGCGTCCAGGCCGTGCTCGCCTACCTGGACCACTGAGGGATCGGCGGCGCCCAGTGCGGCCTGCGGACCAGGCAGAACGGGTGCCCGGCGGGGTCGGCGCACACGTCGCCGGCCAGCCGCACGGCCCCCAGCGCCACCACGCGCGGCCCTGCCTCCGCCGGGTCTTCGACCATGACGTCGAGGTGGAACTGCTGCGGCACCGCGGGGTCCGGCCAGGTGGGCGGCCGGTGGTCCGGGACCCGCTGGAAGGCCAGGCCGGACGACGTGTCGTCGTCCGCGACCACCACCCAGTCGTCGCCGCGGTAGGTGATCGGCTGCCCGAGCAGTGCCGAGTAGAACTCGGCCAGAGCGGCCGGGTCGGGGCAGTCCAGGACCACGTGGTGCCGCCGCCCGATCATCGGGGCCGCACGAACGGGAACAGCACGGGCTTCACAGCAGGCCGTGCTTCAGCGCATATGCGGGAAACCCCGGTCCTGTGCACGGAAGTCTCATGTCGCTACCGCGCAGCATGTCGATGATGTTGCCCGCGCCCGTCTCGGTCAGCTTGCCGCCACGGCACGACTGAGCGAGCAGCCAGATGGTGCCGTGAACCTCAAGACCGTGCGCACGCGCCACCTTGGTCGCTTTGCTGTCATCTGTCAGCGCAACGCCGTCGAGCAGCTCGCTGGCCGCGAACACGCTTGCCTCACCATGATCGCGATCGGACGTACCGATCACCCGCGACCACTTCTCGAAGAGAAGTATCGAGTGGATTTCGTCCAGCGCTTCGACGTGCAGCCACGGAAGGTCGAGAGCATTGCGAAGAAGCGGGTACTTCTCCGCACCTTCCTCGATCTCGCCCTTGACGATCACCGTGGTCCAGCAGTCCCGGCCGCTCAGAAGGTCGCCCAGCACGTCGAGCCGTTCGATCAGGGCGAAGTGCGTCAGGCACATGGTGTCCAGGACCAGCGGCGAACTGCGCGTCATGGCGCCACGTCGTCATCGGGCGGTATGGGCAGGTCGTTCTCCACGACCTGCCCGTGCATGAGCTCCACGACGCGCGACGACGTCAGCAGGTTTCGCTTGTACGCCTCCATCACGGCCTTGGCGTAGTCACGAGGGACTCGGATGGCGTCGAGATCGGGTTGGGGAGCCCACCCGACCGCGTCCATCAACTCGGCCTTGGTCGGTGTCCGCTGTCGCCACAAACGCCCCTCGGCCGCGTCGACGACCTCGACCAGCTGCGCCTGGCGAATCGCCAATGACCACGAGGTGCGATACCGGGCCGCCAACTCGACGAGGTCCTGCCGTCCGTTCGCCGTGGCCACCACGTCGGAGGGGAGCAGCAACTCCGCCGCGAACGCGTCGACCACCGCTTCCCGGTCGCGAAGAGACGCGTGAACTCCTATGTCGTTGGAGTAGGGATCTCCGAGCACCATGTGTCCGAGCTCGTGCGCCGCAGTCGCTCGACGGCGACCGGGGTCGGTGAACGAACTGACCACTGCCACGGCGAGCTCGTCGTCGACCACCATCGACGCACCGTCTCCTCGCAGATCGGTGACGAGAACGAACTGTCCCTGCCGTTCGCAGAGATCCATCAACGTCTCGATCGGGTCGAGGGCCAGGCCCGCGTCCCGTCTGATCTGCAACGCGACCCGCCTCGCATCGTCTTCGGCCGCAACAGCACCCCGGCAGCGGTACGGCTCGCGAGGTGCCAGCGTGCCCAGGTCGATGAGTTGCCGGACATCTCGCGCCCACGCCTCCAGACGGGCTTCCAGGCGGTACGCCTGCCTGCCCGCGTCCGTGGCGGTGTCCTCGCTCAGTTCGGCGCGCCTGGACAACACCGCGGGAGCGGTGTGGAGGAAGTAGTCCAGAGGAACGTCCAGCGCGGCCGCGAGCCTGGTCAGCTCGAGGGCGTCCACCTTCCGCGTGCCCGCTTCGATCTTGGCGATCATGGTCCGATCGAGCATCAGGGCCGCGCCGAGCTCTGCCTGGGAGAGACCAGCACCGATTCGGGCGTCGCGCACGCGCTCGCCCACCTGGCTCCACCCTCGCACCTCGGTCATGGTGCGATTTTCGCACAGGCTGATAGCTGTGTCACATTCGGCCACGGAGCGTGACTGATGTGGTGCCTCTCAGGTGGGCCGCACGAACGGGAACAGCACGGTCTGCCGGATCGACGTGCCGGTGAGCATCATCAGCAACCGGTCCACGCCCATGCCGAGCCCGCCGGTCGGCGGCATGCCGTGTTCCAGCGCCCGCAGGAAGTCCTCGTCCAGCTCCATCGCCTCGACGTCGCCGGACGCGGCCTTCAGCGACTGCGCCTCCAGCCGCCGCCGCTGCTCCAGCGGGTCCGTGAGCTCCGAGTAGGCCGTGCCGATCTCCGCCCCGAACGCCACCAGGTCCCAGCGCTCGGCCAGGCGCGGGTCCTCGCGGTGCTGCCGGGTCAGCGGCGACACCGAGGTCGGGAAGTCGATGTAGAACGTCGGCCCGACGGTGGTGGCCTCGACGAACGAGTCGTACGCCTCCTGCACGAGCTGGCCGTGGTCCCAGTCGTCGTTGACCTCCACGCCGCGCGCCGACAGCAGCGACCGCAGCTCCGGGACCGGCGTGTCCGGCGTGACGGGAGCCTCCAGCGCCGAGGACACGGCCGTGTAGACCGGGACCACCGGCCACTCCCCGGAGATGTCGAAGACGCCCTCCGGCCGGTGCGCCACCTCGGCGTCGAAGGCCTCGCGCGCCGCGTGCTGGATCAGCGTGCGCACCAGGTCGAGCATCACCCGGTAGTCCGCGTAGGACTGGTAGGCCTCGAGCATCGTGAACTCGGGGTTGTGGGTGGCGTCCGCGCCCTCGTTGCGGAAGTTGCGGTTGAGCTCGAACACCCGGTCCACGCCCGCCACGCAGAGCCGCTTCAGGTACAGCTCCGGTGCGATCCGCAGGTACATCCGCATGTCGTAGGCGTTGATGTGGGTGACGAACGGCCGGGCGTTCGCGCCGCCGTGCACCGCCTGCAGCATCGGCGTCTCGACCTCGAGGTACGAGTGCGCGTGCAGGAACTCCCGCACGCTGCGGATCACGTCGCTGCGCAGCTTCAGCAGCGCCGCCGAGTCGGAGTTGACCACCAGGTCGAGGTAGCGCTGGCGGACGCGCGCCTCCGGGTCGGTGAAGCCCTTGCGCTTGTCCGGCAACGGGTGCAGGCACTTCGCCGTCATCGTCCACGACGTCGCCAGCACGGAGATCTCGCCGTGGTCGGACTTCACGACCCGCCCGGTGACGCCCACGTGGTCGCCGAGGTCGACGTCGGACTTCCACGACGCCAGGCCGTCGCCGAGCGAGTCGACGGTCAGCATCAGCTGGATCTCACCGCCGAAGTCCCTGATCCGCGCGAAGCAGAGCTTGCCCATCTCCCGCAACGCCACCACCCGCCCGGTGACGGAGACGTCCTCGCCGAAGCGCTCCCGTGCGGCGGCGAGCAGGTCCGTGCGCTCGAACCCCACCGGATACGGGTCGACGCCCTCGGACATCAGCCGTTCGACCTTCGCGATCCGCACCCGGACCTGCTCCGGCCGCCGCACGGCCTTGGGCTCGACCTTGATCGCGTCGATCTCGGCGACCTTGGCAGCGAAGTCGTCGCTGACGTCGGTCTTCTGCAGCGCCCGCTTGCGCAGCGACCGCAGCGACGGCACGAACCCCTCGGCGACACCGGCCGCGATGCTGACGCGGGGCAGCGACCGCGAGCGCTCGTAGCAGAGGAACCGCGGCTCCCACTCCGGCAGGTACTTCGCGTTCGACCGGTACAGCGACTCCAGCTGGAAGAACCGCGACGCGAGGGACAGCACGCCGCGCCACGCCCGCAGCACCGGTCCCGCGCCGATCTTCTCGCCCTCCTCGAACACCGCGCGGAACATCGCGAAGTTCAGCGAGATCCGCTGCACGCCGAGATGTCCGGCGGCACCGGCGAGCTGGGCGACCATGTACTCGTTGAGGCCGTTCTCCGCGCCCCGGTCGCGGCGCATGAGGTCCAGCGACACGCCCCGGCGGCCCCACGGCACGAACGACAGCAGTCCGCGCAACGCGCCCGAGGCGTCGTAGGCCTCGACCATCACGCACCGGCCATCGCTCGGATCCCCCAGGCGCCCCAGCGCCATCGAGAACCCGCGCTCGGTCTCGGCGCCGCGCCACGCCTCCGCGCGGTCCAGGATGGACGCCATCTCGTCCGGCGCGATCTCGCTGTGCCGGCGCACGCGCGCGGTGTACCCGGCGCGTTCGACGCGGGACACCGCCTGGCGCAGCCCCCGCCGTTCCGGGCCGGCGAGGTTGAACTCGCGGACGTCGAGGATCGCCTCGTCGCCGATCTCCAGCGCCTTGAGGCCCGCGTCGGAGTAGACCTGCGCGCCGCGCTCGGACGCGCCGAGCACGCCCGGCAGCCAGCCGTAGGTCCGCGCCTCGGACAGCCACGCGAGCACGGCCTCCGGCCAGGCCTCCTCGTCGCCGACCGGGTCGGCCGAGGCCAGCGTGACGCCGCCGATCACCCGGTACGTCAGCGCCGCGCGCCCGGAGGCGGCGAACACCACGCTCTTGTCGCGGCGGGTCGCGAAGTAGCCCAGCGAGTCCGGTTCGCCGTCGGCCGCGAGCAGCCGCCGCACGTCGAGCTCCTGCTCGCCGGTGATCATGCTCTGGGTGCGGACGCCGCGGAAGAACAGGTACATCGCGCGGATCGCGACGAGCGTGCCGAGCAGGCCCAGCACCACGCTGAGCCACTGCGGGCCCTCGGGGATGTCGAGCCGGCCGAGCCGCACGACCTCACCCGTGGCCTGGTTCGCCGCCCACGCGAGCTTGTCGGTCTGCTGGACCAGCCTGCCGGGGAAGAACTCGGTGAGCGCCCAGCCGACGCCGACCAGCAGGAGCATGCCCAGCACGAACGACGCAAGCGCTTGCTTCCAGGCGCCGCGCGGCAGCCGGGCGGGGAACGCCTCCCGCGTCGCGAGCAGCAGCACCACGAACAGCACCGAGGTCGCGACCCCGATGCCGAGGAAACCCCAGTGCGGCTTCTCGCCCTCGTCCAGGATTTCTTCAGGTGCCAGGGCCAGGATGACCATGATGAAGCCGACCAGCGCGAGGCCGATGGCCTGGAACAGCAGCAGCGCCCACAGGGCCGCGCGCTTGTGCCTGCGCAGGGCGGCGCCGAGCACGAAGAACACCAGTGCGATGAAGAGGTTGCCGTCGATCGGCAGGCCGAAGAAGAACCCGATGCCGTCCGCGACTTCGGTGAACCAGCTGTCCTCGGGCAGGATCACCCGCAACAGCGACAGCACACCGGCCAACTGCACGATCGTAGCGATCGTGCCCGCCGTCTTCCACTTCCACGCCGGTGCCACATCAACTCCCGAGGTCGGCCGATGTCAGCCATGATTCCGTCTTCGGCAGGACGGGTGCATGTCGCGTCGTCCGGGCGTGTCGAACACCCGGTCGTCGTGCTCAGTTCGGGCCTCGGCGGCGCGTGGTTCGACTGGGACCGGACGGTGCGGCTGCTGGAGCCGTCCGCACGGGTCGTCGTGTTCGACCGGCCCGGCCTCGGCCTGAGCGGACCGGCGCGGCGCGGGCCGTCGCTGGCGCGCGAGGTGGCGGTGCTCGACGCGGTGCTGCGCGGGGTCCCCCGGGCCGTCCTGGTCGGTCATTCGATGGCATCGATGCACGTCGAGGCCTATGCCCGGCTGCGGCCGCACCGCGTCGAGGGGATCGTGCTGCTCGACCCGGACACCGAGACGCCGGGCGCGGGAGCGCCGTTCGACGTCTCGGCGGTGCTCGCGCAGGGCATGCGCGCGTTCGGCAGCCGCTGGCTCGGCGCCCGCGCCACCCGCCGGTTCGGGCACTCGTTCCGCAACTGGCTGACCGCCGCCTCGACGCTGGGTGTGACCGATCCCGCACCCGCGGACCTGGTCGAACTGGTCTACCGGCGGCCCGGTGTCGGCCGGGCGGCGCTGTGGGAGCTCGCGTCCTACCCCGGTCAGGTGGCGACGCTGGAACGACTGCGCACCCGCCGGTCGCTGCCCCGCGTGCCGTTCCTCGTGCTCACGGCCGGTCGCAGGATCTGGCCGGAACACCGGTCGTTGGCCGGCCTCGTGCCGTGGGGGCGCAACGTGCCCGTGCCCGGCAGCCGGCACATGATCCAGATGGACCGGCCCGACGCCGTGGTGATGGCTGTGCGGGAGGTGCTGAAAGGGCTGCCGGAATCGGTGCAGTGACGCACATCCGTTGTGAGGCCCGCCGCATCCCCTGCCGGTTCCCCCTCGGCGGTGCCACTCTGGTGTCCGGCAACCGTGCACCAAGCGCCCGGGGACCCGCGCACGCGGGCCTCGAGGAAAGGACGGTCGACGATGACCACTGCCGAAGTTTCCGCGCCCTACGGCTCCGGAGCGGGCCAGAAGCCCCCGGCCAAGCGCGTTCGCGTCCACCACCTGCGGGAGATGAAGGAACGGGGCGAGGCGTGGCCGATGCTCACCTCGTACGACACGTTCACCGCCTCGATCTTCGACGAGGCCGGCATCCCCGTCCTGCTGGTCGGTGACTCGGCGGCCAACACCGTCTACGGGCACGACTCGTCGCTGCCGGTCACGGTGGACGAGCTGATCCCCCTCGTGCGCGCGGTGACCCGGTCGGTGAAGCGCTCGCTCGTCGTCGCCGACCTGCCGTTCGGCTCCTACCAGGTGTCGGTGGAGCAGGCCGTCGCGACGGCCGTGAGGTTCATGAAGGAAGGCCAGGCGCACGCGGTCAAGCTGGAGGGCGGCGCCTACTTCGCGCCGCACATCCGCGCGATCACCGCCGCCGGCATCCCGGTCATGGCGCACATCGGCTTCACCCCGCAGTCCGAGCACCAGCTCGGCGGCTACCGCGTCCAGGGCCGGCACGAGAACCACGACGTCGTGCTGCAGGACGCGCTGGCGGTGCAGGAGGCGGGCGCGTTCGCGGTCGTGCTGGAGATGGTGACCGCCGAGGTCGCGAAGCAGATCACCCACGACCTCGTGATCCCGACCGTCGGCATCGGCGCCGGCCCGGACACCGACGCCCAGGTGCTCGTGTGGCAGGACATGATGGGCCTGAACCGCGGCAAGGCGCCTCGCTTCGTCAAGCGCTACGCCGACATCGGCAACGTCATGCTGGGCGCGGCGAAGGAGTTCGCCGACGAGGTGCGCGGGCAGCAGTTCCCCGGCCCGGAGCACACCTTCCACTGAGCCACGCGGGCCCCGTGCACCGGTTTTCCCACCGGTGCACGGGGTTTCCCGTTACTCCGGGGCGTTCTCGGTGCGGACCATGACGGCGGCGAGCGCGTCGCGGACCTGGTCCGGCGTCATGCCCGGCGGCATCTGGGCCGCGACCGCGGCGGCGAACGCCTCGACGTCACCGTCGGTGGGCAGCGAACGCACGGTGGCGAGCACCTTCGCCTCGTCGTCGGTCAGGGCGCCGGTCATCGCGTCGACCTTCGCCTCGATGCGGCGCAGGTCCTGGCCGAGCCAGAAGAACACCTGCTCGGCGGGGTACCACTTGCCGTCCTGCCCCATGATGTTCAAGGGGAGCTCCTCCTTGTTCTGGGCGTGCTCGAGAATGCGGCCGACGTTCAGGCCGCCGGGGTCCCAGTGGTCGTCACCGGGGATGTGCTGGTGGCCGAGGAAGCCGGAGAACGAGTCGAGCTCGTACTGCGTGAGCCGCAACGGGCTCGACGGGGTCGCGAGCGGGTACGGCATCTCGCCGTCACGGCGGAAGCCCTTCCACACCACGACGTACGGCACACCGCCGTACTCGTGCAGCGGCCGGGCCATCTCCTCGCCGAGCCATCTCAGCACGTCGTCGGGCCAGGTGTGGGACTGCGACGCGAAGCCGACGATCTCGACCTGGATGCAGCGCGAGTCGTCGGCGTCGGCGTTCCACAACGCGTAACCGCCGAGGTTGATGGGGATGTGCTGGACCTTGCGCCTGCGGAACGGGTCGACGATCAACTGCGGCGGGTAGGGCGCGTACGCGTTCACCGCGCCCTCGATGCTGCTCCCCTCGGTGGTGTGCAGCAACGCCTTGGGATCGTCGTACTCGTCGTAGGGCACGCCGGGGACGCCGGGGAGTTCCCAGCGTTCGAACCCCGGGAGCCACAGGTCGGGCATGGGTCATGCCTCCGATGCGGAGTTGGGCGGGCGGGCGGTGACGTCGTTCGCCACGCTCACCACCCGCGAGAACCTGCGCGGCGCAGGGCGGTGCCGATCACGTGGTCAGGGGTCATCCCTGCTCACCTCCTTGCTGGTCAAGGGATTGCGCGTGCTGAAGTCGCCCATCTGCGTGAGCGCGCGGTGAACCGCCTGAGCGACGTGCTCAGGGCGGGACGTGCGCAAGGGGGCAGCCGGGATGCACCGCGGGCGAAGTGGCGGCGGTGTTGATCGGCGAAGGGTCACGACCGCGGCAGAAGGCGGCTCGGCACCCGCAGCGCAGGCGCTGACCTCGAAGAACACCGCGCCGTCGTCCAGCTCGCACCCGAGGTGCGGCCGGACGACCGCGGTTGGGTTGCCCCGGTACGACGCACCGCAGGCGAACCTGTTTCCCGCCGGGCAGCCTACACCCCGCGACCGGACGGCCGCAGATCGCGACGAACGCGCAGGTGATCGACGTCCTCTTCGCGATCCGGGCCCCGTGCCCGACGATGGGCCCATGTACCCGGAGATCGAACCCCACGCGTCGGGCCACCTGGACACCGGTGACGGCAACCTCGTGTACTGGGAGGAGTGCGGCAACCCGGACGGCAAACCCGTCGTGTTCCTGCACGGCGGCCCCGGCGGCGGCTGCTCGCCGTCGCACCGCCGCCTGTTCGACCCGTCCGCCTACCGCATCGTGCTCTTCGACCAGCGGGGCTGCGGGCGTTCGCTGCCGCACGCCTCGACGACGGGCGACCTGTCGGCGAACACGACCTGGCACCTCGTCGAGGACATGGAACGGCTGCGGTCGTCGCTGGGCATCGAGCGGTGGCAGGTGTTCGGCGGCTCGTGGGGCTCGACGCTCGCGCTGGCCTACGCCGAGAAGCACACCGACCGCGTCACGGAACTGGTGCTGCGCGGCATCTTCACGCTGCGGACGTCCGAACTGGACTGGTACTACCGCGGCGGGACGGCCCACCTCTTCCCCGACCTGTGGGAGAGGTTCCTGGAGCCGATCGCCGGGATGGACGGCGACCCCGTCGAGCTGTACGCGCGGCTGCTCGCGGACCCCGACCCCGCGGTGCACGGGCCGGCGGCGGTCGCGTGGAGCACGTGGGAGGGCGCGACCGTGACGCTGCTGCCCCGGCCGGAACTGGTGGCGGAGTTCGCCGTGCCGGAGTACGCGCTGGCGTTCGCGCGGATCGAGAACCACTACTTCGTCCACCGCGGCTGGCTCGAGGAGGGCCAGCTCATCAGGGACGCCGCGCGGCTGCGGGACGTCCCCGGCGTGATCGTGCAGGGCCGCTACGACATCGCGACCCCGCCGGTGTCGGCCTGGGACCTGCACAAGGCCTGGCCGGGGTCGGAGCTGGTGATCGTGCCGGACGCCGGGCACGCCTACGA
>NZ_JBHXCW010000116.1:0-23753 GCF_042725365.1 Lentzea sp. NPDC060358
GTGTCCGCACGCTCCGCGGCGTGACGGGGCCGGTGGCGCCGGGCGGCGGCTCAGAGCTCCAGGCCGGTCAGCACCAGCACGCGGGGTTCGGTGAGGTCCTCCATCGCCGCGCGCAGGCCCTCGCGGCCGGTGCCGGACTCCTTGACCCCGCCGTAGGGCATCTGGTCCGCGCGGAAGCTCGGGACGTCGCCGACGACCACGCCGCCGACCTGGAGTCGTTGCGCCGCGCGGAAAGCCAGCCGCACGTCGGTGGTGAACAGGCCCGCCTGCAGGCCGTAGCGGGAGGAGTTGACGCGGTCGAACGCCTCCTCGACGCTCCCGACCTGGGCCAGCGTGACGACCGGGCCGAAGACCTCCTCCGCGTTGACCTTGGCGTCCTCCGGCACGTCCGCGAGCACCGTGGGCGCGTAGGTGCGGCCGTCGCGGGTGCCGCCGGTGAGCACCTGCCCGCCGGCCTCCCGCACCCACTCCTCGACGCGGCCGGCGGCGGCGTCGTTGATCAGCGGACCGACGTCGGCGGCCACGTCGAGCTGGTTCACGTGCCGCACCACGGCTTCCGAGACCGCGTCGTGGAGGTCGGCGTGCACGTAGACGCGCTGCACCGAGATGCAGGACTGGCCCGCCTGGTACATCGCGAAGGTGGCGATGCGCTGCGCGGCGAACTCGACGTCCTGCCAGTCGGGGGCGACGATGACGGCCGCGTTGCCGCCCAGTTCGAGCGTGACGTGCTTGCGCGGCACGCGTTCCCTGATGCCCCAGCCGACCGGGCCGGACCCGGTGAACGAGACCACCGGCAGGCGGGGGTCCTCGACGAGCGCCGCGGTGTCCTCGTTGGACAGGTGCAGCACCGCCCACGCCCCCTCGGGCAGGTCGGTCTCCGCGAGCAGGTCGCCGAGCAGGAACGCGACCCGCGGCGTGGCGGGCGCGGGCTTGAGCACGATCGGCGCGCCGACCGCGATCGCCGGGGCCACCTTGTGCGCCACCAGGTTCAGCGGGAAGTTGAACGGCGCGATGCCGAGCACCGGTCCGCGCGGGACCCGGCGCACGAGCGCGAGGCGGCCCTCCGCGGACGGGTCGGTGTCGAGGCGCTGCAGCTCACCGGAGAACCGGCGGGCCTCCTCGGCGGCCCAGCGGAACGTGGAGATCGCGCGGGTGACCTCGACGCGCGCCCACCTGGGCGGCTTACCGGAGTCGTCGGTGATGGCCCGCGCGAACTCCTCGGCCCGTTCGGCCAGGCGCCGGGACACGTGGTCCAGGGCGCCGGCACGGCGGTGGGCCGGCAGCGCGGCGAGCTCGGGGGCGACGGCGGCGGCCCGGGCGACCGCCGTCTCGACGTCGTGAGCGGTGTGGAAGTCGGTCATGCGAGCAGAGCTCCTTCGAGCACGTCGAGGCCTTCGGCGAGCAGGTCGGCCGGGATGACCAGCGGGGGCAGCAGACGGATCACGTTGCCGTAGGTACCGCACGTCAGCACGACGACACCCTGTTCGTGGCATGTCTTCGCGACGCGTGCGGCGACGTCGGGCGTGCGTTCGGTGAACTCGATCGCGAGCATCGCACCGCGGCCGCGGACGTCGGCGATGGCGCCGGTCTTCTCCGCGACGGTCCCGAACCGGCCGAGCACCGTCTTCTCGATGCGGCGCGCGGCCGCGTTCAGGTCGCGGTCGTGCATCGTGCGGATGGCGCCCAGCGCCGCCGCGCACGCCACCGGGTTGCCGCCGTAGGTGCCGCCGAGCCCACCGGCGTGCACGGCGTCCATGATCTCGGCGCGCCCGGTCACGGCCGCGAGCGGCAGCCCGCCCGCGATGCCCTTGGCGGTGGTGACGAGGTCCGGCACCACGTCCTCGTGGTCGCAGGCGAACCAGGACCCGGTGCGGCAGAAGCCCGTCTGGATCTCGTCGGCGACGAGCAGCACGCCGTGCTCGCGGCACCACCGGGCCAGAGCGGGCAGGAAGCCCCCGGCGGGGACGATGACCCCGCCCTCGCCCTGGATCGGCTCGATCACGACGGCGGCGGTGGTGCCGGCGCCGGTCTGCCGCTCGATCGCGCTGATCGTGCGCTGGGCGGCCTCGGCGCCGGTGAGGCCGTCGTGCAGGGGGTACGACGTCGGCACGCGGTGGACCTCGGGCGCGAACGGGCCGAACCGGTGCTTGTACGGCATGGTCTTGGCGGTCAGCGCCATCGTGAGGTTGGTCCGGCCGTGGTAGCCGTGGTCGACCACCACGACGGCCTGCCGGCCCGTCACGTGCCGGGCGATCTTGACGGCGTTCTCGACGGCCTCCGCGCCGGAGTTGAGCAGCACCGACCGCTTCTCGTGGGAACCGGGGGCGAGCGCGTTCAGCTCCTCGCAGACCTCGAGGTAGCTCTCGTACGGCGTGACCATGAAGCAGGTGTGGCTGAACCGGTCGATCTGGGCGTGCACCGCCTCCGCCACGGCGGGCGCGGGGTTGCCGGTTCCGGTGACGGCGATGCCGGAGGCGAGGTCGACGAGCTGGTTGCCGTCGACGTCGACCAGCAGGCCGTCGCCGGCGGAGGCGACGTAGACGGGCAGCGTCGAACGGACGCCGGCGGCGACGGCGCCCTCGCGCCGCGCCTGGAGTTCCAGCGACCGGGGCCCGGGGATCGCGGTGCGCAGTCGGGTCATGTCCCGAGCATGGTCCCGGTGAGTCCGGTGCGCAGTGCCTGAAATGGCGATCCGCGGGGCGGCGGAGGTACAAAGTGGCACATGCCCATCACGCTGCACGACCTCTCCCGCTCGCTGGGGCTGCCGGTGCTGGCGGGCGACGTGTCGCGGCCGGTCGGGTGGGTGCACGGCACCGAGCTCGCGGACCCCACGCCGTTCCTGGAGGGCGGTGAGCTGCTGCTGACGACCGGCCTGGCCGACGTGGGCGGCGAGTACGTCGCACGGCTGGTGCGCGCCGGGGTGGTGGGGCTCGGCTTCGGCACGGGCCTCGGCCACGACCTGGTGCCGTCCGCGCTGGTCCGGGCGGCGGACGAGGCAGGCCTGGGGCTCGTGGAGGTGCCGCGCGGGGTGCCGTTCATCGCGATCAGCAAGGCGGTGTCGAAGGCGCTCGCCGCGGACGAGTACGCCGCGGTCGTGCGCACCGGTGAGGCCCAGCGCGCCCTCACCAGGGCCGCGGTCAGGGCGGGGGCCGGTGCGGTGGTGCGCGGGCTCGGCCAGTGGATCGACGGGTGGGCGGTGCTCTTCGACGCGGCGGGCGTGGCCGTGCACGCCCACAACGCGCGGCTCGTCCCGGACCTGTCGGCCGAGCTCGCCCGGCTGACGGGCACGGGCGGTCTCGCCAGCGCGGCGTTCGAGGCCGGCGGCGGGCAGGTGTTCCTCCAGGTGCTCGGCAGCCGGGCGCGGGGAGTCCTCGCGGTCGGCGCCGCCCGGTTCGAGCCGGGCATCGTCAACACCGCCGCGTCGTTGCTGACCCTCGCGCTCGCCCGCACCGACGCCGTGGACGCCGCGCACCGCGAGCTGAGGTCGGGCCAGTTCCGCTTGCTGCTGAACGGGTTCCCGGTCGACGGGCTGCCCGCGCGGTTCCGCGTGCACCTCGTCGCGGAACCGCCCTCCGACGGCTTCTGGGCCGAGCACGACGGCGACGTCGTCGTGCTGGCGGAGGAAGCAGGCGGGTTCTCCTCGTCCGAAGTGGACGCTTCCGGGGTCGCCCGCGGCTACCGCGAGGCGCGGCAGGCGCGCCGGGCGGGCGTCCGCCGGTTCGAGGACCTCGCCGGGAACGTGCCGCTGCCCGACGGGTTCGCCGAGGCCGTCCTGCGGCCGCTCGACGCGGAAACCCGCGCCACGCTGCGGATCTGGCTCGCGCACCACGGCGCGTGGGACCCGGCCGCGGCGGAGCTGGGCGTGCACCGGCACACGGTGCGCAACCGCGTGCGCAAGGCCGGGCAGGCGCTCGGCCGGTCGCTCGACTCGCCCGGTGTGCGCGCGGAGCTGTGGCTAGCCCTGCACCGCGAAGGTCAGTGAGGCGGTGTAGCCGGAGCCGGTGCTGCCGGACATCGTCGCCATCTGGTGGTCGACGCCGTCGCGGAACACCATGTCCTGCTCGAGAGACGTCCGCCCCATGTTCCGCACGCTCTGCGTGTACCCGGTGGTGCCGTAGACCTCCTTGCACGTGGTCTCCGGCAGCGCGAGCTGCGAGGTCGTGATCTTGTTGCCCGCCCTGGTCGCCTCGCCGAGGCCGGGGTAGACCTCGAAGTGGATGTGCGGCCAGCGCCCCGCGTACGCGCCGGGGAAGACGCTGACGAACCCGAGCTTGCCGGAGGAGTCGGCCTCCTGGACGCCGCGCAGGAAGTTCTCGGTCTTCACGCGGTCCGAGTACATCGAGTAGTCGCCGTTGATGTCGCAGTGCCACAGGTAGACCGCGGCGCCCGCGAAGGGCGTGCCGTCCTCCTTCTGCACGGTCAGGTCGATCGTGAGCCGGACGCCCTCGGCCGTGCGGGTCGAGGAACCGAAGCTGGACCGGATGTCCGAGCGCACGATCCCGCTCTGCGTGAGCGCGTTCGGGCCGTTCGAGCCGTCGCCGGGGTAGGGGCCGGCGGTCTCCTCGGGGATCGCCGCGAGCGCCTGGCCCGCGGTCGCGGACGTGCCGGTCGTGGTGCTCGGGTTCGCGGCGGTCGGCGTGGTCGGAGCGCAGGCCACGAGCGTGAGGCCGGCGCCGCCGAGCAGCGTCAACGCCCGCCGGCGCCCGAGCAGCGTGGCGAGGTCGAACTGGAGGCCGCGGTCGTGGTTGTCCGTCATGGGGACAAGCGTGGGGCCGTTTCCTGTGAGACGCCTGTGGAGAAGCTGTCACGGCGATAGCAGGCGTCCGGCCGCGAATTCCCCGCCACGGAAACGCCGGCGCGGCGGCCGTTTTCACCCGGTACCGGAATGGGCCGGGCGACACCGGGCGAGTTGTGATCGAAGTCTCTTCCGGAACGTCACGGAGTATTCACCGGGAGGCCGGGCTCCGTTGGTGTGGTGCCGCCGATGTGCGGATTCGGGCGGTGGTGCGCCCGAAGTGCTGGACAATGGATTAATTCGCCGCCGATGGAGATTTGTTCAGGGGAAGGGCGGCGCTCGCGAGGGATTGTCGAGCGCCGCCCTCCCGCGGGCGGGCAGACCCTGCCGTCTGTCCGCGCTCCGCTATCGGGAACCGGTCTGCGTCGTGGTCCTGCGGCACCGGCGTTCGACCACCGCCGCCTGGTCGACCTCGGCGTGCGGCACGTGCAGCGCCGCACTGATCCAGGCACGCCAGTAAGGGCCGGGAATGCGTTTTCCGCGTTCCCAGCGCGACACCTCTTCACGGGTGATGCTGTCGTTCTGTGAGATCTCGCACAACAGGTCCGCGAGTGCGCGCTGGGTGAGGCCCTGTTCTCGCCGGGCCCGGGGAATCAGGGCGGTAATCGGCGGGACGTCCTGGTGCTCGCGGGCTCCGGGGGCTGCCTTGAGCACAGTTCTGCTCCGTTTCGGTGAGAGGGCGGGTGTGCCGTCCAGCCTGCCGCAAAGCCGCGGTCATCGGGCCGTGCATTGCGGTGATACCGGCGGTCGTTGAAAGTTCAGCCACCGCCGGAATCACTTGATCGGTTGTTCGGTGGAACAGAGCTGGTCCGATGGGGTGTGCGGACTCGGTTTTCCCGAGCTTGATCTAGTGTGATCTCGCCGGTTCGTTGTGCCGCAGCAATGACCGGGATCAGAAGGTGGGAAAAAATGTTCTCGACGGTCGAGTTGGTGCAGGTGTTCCTGGCACGCCTCGCGGCCCAGGACGCACCCGGCATCGCGCGGCTGTGCGCGCCGTCCGTGGAATGGGAGGCGCCCGACCCGACCGGGGCCAGGTGGTCGGCCGGCCCGCGCACCCGGCGCGAGGTCGAGTCGTGGTTCCTGACGCTGTTCGCCACGTTCGACCTGGAGCAGCTCTCGGCCCGCCAGGTGGTCGTCGACGGGACGGACGCGGCCGTGATCGGCTCCGCCCGCTGGCGGGTCCGCGCGACCGGGGACGCCGTGGAGGCCCGGTTCGCGGCGGTGATCTCGGTGCACCTGGGGGAGATCGAGCAGTACTGGCACCTGCCGGACACCCTGGCCGTGGCGCGGGCCGCGGCATGAGCCCGAGCCGTGGGAATGCGGTGCACACGCGGGCGAGACTGCTGCGCGCCGCCGCCGAGGTGTTCGACCGCGACGGCTTCGCCCGGTCCAGCCTCACCTCCGTGTGCGCTCGTGCCGAGGTGTCAAAAGGCGCGCTGTACTGCCACTTCCGCTCCAAGGAGGCGCTCGGCGTCGCGATCGTCGAGGAGCAGTCGCTGCTGTGGCACCGGCTGCGCGACGAGCAGCTCGCGGTCGAGACCTCGCCGGCGCAGGCGCTGATCTCGATGTCGTTCGCGTTCGTCGACCGGCTCGACACCGACCTCACCGTGCGGGTGAGCGCGAAGCTGTTGCGGGAGGCGGTGTTCTTCGACGTCGTGGCGGCGGCGCAGGTGATCGGCTGGGTCGCCGTGGTGCGCGACCTGCTGACGCTCGCGCGCGAGCGCGGCGAGCTGCTGCCGGAGGTGAACGTGCGGCACGCGGCCGAGCAGGTCGTCGCGGAGCTGCTCGGGCTGCAGTTCGTCGCCAGGGCGCTGACCGGCGGTGCCGACCTGCGCACCCGGCTGGGCCGGACGTGGCGGGCGTCGGCCGCGAGCCTGCTCACCGCTCCCGTCCGCGACCGGCTGCGGTTCGAGTGACGGTCGTCTCGACCCAATCGAGACAGGAATGGCTGGTCACGCCCGTGCTGTTGACGTCTCTCATCCGGCGGGGGCTTGACCATCAGGAGGACAGCGGTGTCCGGTCGCAGCATTGTCGTGGTGGATCCGTACTCGGCGGGCAAGGGCATCGCGCCCGCGTTCGCGGCCCGGGGTGTCGGGGCCGTGGCGGTGCTGACGACCACCACACCCCCCAGCTGGCTCAGCAGGGTGTGGGACCCGGACGACTTCTCCGAGGTGCACACCTCCGGCGACCTGGACGAGCTGGCGGCGAAGCTGGCCGTGCACGACCCGATCGCCGTCGTCGCGGGTGCTGGCACCGGCACCGAGACCGCGGAGGCGCTGTCCGAGCTGCTCCTGCCCGGCAGGTCGAACGTCCTCGCGCTCTCGTCCGCGCGCCGCGACCGGTGGCAGCGCGACGTGGCGTTGCGCGCCGCCGAGGTGCCCCACCTGCGCCAGCTCGGCTCGGAGTCACCCGGCGAGGTGGCGGCGTGGCTGCGCCGCGAGGGGCTGGAGAACTCGCCGATCGTGCTGAAGCCGCAGCACAGCGGCGACACCGACGACGTGTTCGTCGCCATGCCCGGCGAGGACTGGCGCACCAGCTTCAACCGGGTGCGCGCGGTCAACGACACCTGCTTCCGCACCGACCGGGTGCTCGTCCGCGAGCTCGCCGTGGGCACCGAGTACGAGGTCGACACCTACTCGGTCGACGGGGAGCACGGCGTCGCGGCGGTCTGGCGCTGTGCCAAGGAAGGCCGCGACGACGGGCTCGGCATCTTCCGCTCCCACACGCTCGTGGCGCCGTCCGACCCGGTGGTCGACGTGCTCTTCGGCTACGTGGCACGGGTGCTCGACGCGACCGGCGTGCGCAACGGCCCCGCGCATGCCGAGGTGGTGCTCACGCCGGACGGCCCGCGGCTGGTCGAGATCGGCGCGCGGCTGGCCGGCGCGGAGCAGCAGGAGCTCACGGTGCTCGGCACCGGCGAAAGCCAGATCACCCGCATGGTGCGCCACCACGTCGACGGGGAGAAGGCGGCAGGCCGGTACGAGCGGCACCAGCACGTGAGGTCGGTGTACCTCGCCTCGCCCGCGGCGGGCGAGCTCGCCAACTCGGTCCGCTTTGACGAGCTGGCCTCACTTTTGCCCAGTTACCAGCGCGACGTGCTGCCGTACCGCGAGGGCTCGATGGTGCCCCGCACCGACGACCTGCGCACGTCGCTGGGACACGTGGTGCTGGCGACGACCGACGCTGAGCAGCTGGAACGCGACGAGGCCACCGTGCGGGAGATCGAGGCGGGGCTCATCGTCGTGTGATCTTCACGCCGGTGCCGGGTGGCACACGTTCCGCGGGACCCGTTAGGTTGCTGCGCGACGAGCGGAGGCCCATGAGCGAACCCTGGGACGGCGACCTGACCGGTGCGGTGATCGACGACCGCTTCGTGATCGGTTCACTCCTCGGGTCCGGTGGGATGGCGGAGGTCTACAGAGCCTACGACCGCGCGACCACGTCCTCCGTGGCGATCAAGATCTTCTCGGGCCCCGGCCTCCCGGACGACGAGCTGCGCCTGCAGCGCGAGGCCACCATGCTCGCCTCCCTCGACTGCCCCGGCATCATCGAGGTCTACGAGTCCGGCACGCTCTCGCGCCGCCCGTACTTCGTGATGCGCGAGATCACCGGCGGCACGCTGCGCCAGCGCATGTCCGAGCCCCTGCCGCCCCGTTTCGTGGCGCGCATCGGCGGCCAGATCGCCGCGGTGCTGGACCACGTGCACGGCCTGGGCGTCGTCCACCGCGACATCAAGCCGTCGAACATCCTGCTGGAAGACGCGGAGAAGCAGGCCTACCTGGCCGACTTCGGCCTGGCCCTGGTCGCCGAGGTGACCCGCGTGACCACCTCCGGCATCCTCGTCGGCACCGCCGGCTACCTCTCGCCGGAACAGGTCAGGGGGTCCGACGTCGGCCCGGCCGCCGACGTCTACGCGCTCGGCCTGGTCCTGCTGGAGTGCCTGACGGGCCGCGTCGAGTACCCCGGCGGCGACGCCGAGGCGGCCCTCGCGCGCCTGGCCCGCCCGCCGCGCATCCCCGTGGACCTGCCACCGGCGTGGGTGTCGCTGCTGGCCGCCATGACCGACACGGACCCGGCGCGCCGTCCCACCGCCGCCCAGTGCGCGCGGTCGCTGGACGCGGCCTTCGAAGCCAGCCGCGGCCTGCCCGCCCTGCTGCCGGACGCGGCGGTCTCCGCCCCGGAGGTGCCGAAGCAACGGCGGGGCAAGCGTTTGGCGATCGGCGCGGCGGCGGTGGCGGCCACCGCGGTGGCCGTGGCGGTCGCGAACTTCGGCGGCGGCACCGAGGCTCCCGCGGCGGACCAGAAAGCTCCCGGTGGCCGCACCCAGGTGGTTACCGTGTCCGCGTCCACGATCACGGTCGTGCAGACGCCCGGCGCCCCGGACGGCACCGGACCCGGCGCACCGGACGCGCCGGGGGCGCCGCAGCCGGGTGTCGTCGTGACGACCGGCGTCGCGCCGCCGACCACCGGTGCCCCGGCGGACGGCACCGCCGACGCACCCGTGGTGACGACGACGCAGAAGAAGGACAAGGAGAAGAAGAACAAGAAGTCGTCGGAGGCGCCGACCTCGGCGACCGCCCAGCCCCAGCCCTGAGTCCGCTCAGGCGCCGGGTTCGGTCGCCGCGGCGAACGGCAGGTCGTTCAGCTCCGCCCGCAGCCGGTCGAGGTCCGGGTACACCGCCGACGCCCCGCGGCCGAGCAGCTCGTCCTCGCCGAACCCGCCGGTGAGCAGGCCGATCGACGGCAGCCCCGCCCGGCCGGCCGCCTCGCAGTCCCACACCGAGTCGCCGATGACGACCGCACGGGTGGCGTTCGCCTTCTCGAGCGCCACCTGGATCAGGTCAGGTTCCGGCTTGCTGCCGTCCACGTCGTCGGACGACGTCCAGGCGATGTCGCCGGGGTCGAGCAGGTCCAGGTAGTGCTCGATGTGCTTGCGCTTGCCCGAACTCGCGAGCACGACGTCGAGACCGAGGTCGGTGGCCGCGCGGATGAGCCGGTGCGCGCCCTCGAACGGCTGGATCTCGTCCAGCACCTCGTCGAAGCGGCGCTCCCAGGCGTCGCGCAGCTCGTCGCCGTGCGACCGCTCCACCAGGTCCCCGGCCACGGCGGCCACCAGCTTGTCGCCACCCATCCCGATGGACCGGTGCACCTTCCAGCCGGGCACGGTGATGCCCGCGCCGCGGAACGCCCGCAGCCACGCCACCGTGTGGTGGTAGTTGGTGTCGACCAGGGTGCCGTCCACGTCCAGGACCACGGTGTTGCTCATGAAACCAGGTGTGCCCGCGACCCTAGCGGGGCAAACCCACCAGCTCGCGGGTGTCCTGCAGGGCCGCGATCTCACGGCGCAGCACGCCGTCGAGCCACTGCGCGTCGGACATCCACGACTGGTTCGTGTTCAGGCAGACGTGCACGGACGAGCGGTACACCGACAGCGCGATGCCCACCGCGTGGCCGGGTGCGACCGGCGCCACCGGGTACATCTCGCACAGCGCGGCGCCGTCCAGGGACAGCGGCACCGACGGCAGCGGCACGGACGTCACGAGCGTGTCGAACAGCAACGGCGCGCAGCGGCCCATGACCGGGGCGGCGAGGCGGTGCACCAGCGGGGGCACGCGGTCGGCCAGCAGCGGCAGGGCGCCCGCGCCGCGGTCGGGGCCGGCGGCCTTGGCCGACTCCATCTGCGACCGGACGTCGCGCAGGCGGTCCACCGGGTCGGGGAGACCGACCGGCAGGGACACCAGGAAGCCGGAGATCTGGTTGCCGGAACCGCCGCCGGAGCGTGAACGCTGGTTCACCGGGATCAGCGCCCGCACGACCGACGACGGGCCCGCGCTGCCGTGCGCGGAAAGCCAGTGGCGCAACGCACCCGTCACGAGGGCCAGCAGCACGTCGTTGACCGTGCCGCCGTGCGCGCGCCGGATCCGGTGCACGTCCGCGAGGTCCAGGCGCGACATCACCACGCGGCGTGGCCGGGTGGACGCGGTGAGCACCGGCGAGTTCAGCGTCGGCGGGCGGGTGTTCATCAGCACCGACGAGGCGATGTCGAGGGTGTCCCTGATCCCGCGCAGCGACGGGAGGACCGGCCGCGAGACCGGTGCCGGAGCGTCCGGAACGGACAGCCGGGAGGCGTCGAAGAGCCGCAGCCCCAGGCCGACGGCCTTCATGCCGTCGCACAGCGAGTGGTGCAGCTTCGCGACCACGGCGAACCGCCCGCCCGCGAGACCCGTGACGACGTGCAGCTCCCACGGCGGCCGCGCGAGGTCGAGCGGCTGCGCCATGAGGTGGGAAACCAGTGCGGCGAAACGATCACGGCCGCGGACGTGGTGCGTGAAGACGTGGTCCTCCGGCGCGAAGCCGGGGTCCTCCACCCAGCGCGCACCGCCCAGCAACGACGTGCGGGCGCGCCGGCGCAGGCCGGGGATCTCCTGCGCCCGTTCGCACAGCACGGCGGCGATGCGGGCCGGGTGCACCGGAGTGGACGGTGCGAAGGTCGCGACCGCGCCGAGGTGCAACGGGTTCGCGTTGCCCTCCATGGCGAGGAAGGCGATGTCGAGGGGGGAGAGGTGGTCCGTCATAGGTGAGCAAGGAAAACAGTTCCCCGTGTCGTGCGCATTGCGATGAGATGGCGGCGACTCCCTACCGCCCCAAGTACACTCGAACGGTGGTACCGCTGTGACTCGTGTGGGTGCGAACCAGGTCACACAGCAGGTTCACCATCACGATCCCGAAGCCGGACAGACCGGTGAACGAGGGTGGGAAACCCTCGCCGGAGTCGCTCACCTCGCAGACCGCCGTACCGCCTTCGCGCCACAACCGCAGCACCCCGCGGCCGGACGCGTGCAGGATGCTGTTCGTCGCCAGCTCGTTCACCGCGAGCACCAGGTCCTCCACCTGCTCGCGGCGCAGCCAGTGCGCGTGGGCCGCCACGATCCGGCGCAGGCGCGCGAGCGTGCCGACGGAGAACGCGTGCTCCTGCGCCGTGGCGGGCGGCGGGGGCAGCGGCACGTTGTAGATCCCGGCCAGCCCGGACGGCTCGGTGTACCACTCGCTCGCCACGCGCCGCTCGCCGTCGATCACGACCGGGTGCGTGCGCCGCGCGTCCGCCAGCACGTGACCGGGCAGCGCCCCCGCGTCGTACGGGCAGAGGATGACGCCCGGCCGGCCCTCGAACGCCGTGTTGATCAACGCCTCGTGCTGCACGCACGCCGGGTACTCGAGTTCGGTGCGTCCCGGCCACACCGGCTCGCCGACCACCCGGAACCGGCGCCGCGTGCTCGAGCTGAACGCCATCAGCACGCCGGGGATGATCCGGCCGGGGTTGCGGCCCGCCTCGGTCATGTCGAGGAAGTGGACCTGGTCCGCCCGCTCGCCCAGCCGCGCGCGGAGCGGGCCGATGTTCGTCTCCGGCACCGCCACGAGCACCGGCTCACCGGTGTCCACGCCGTCCGCGACGAACCCCGCCGTGCCGGCGAGGAAGGCGTCGACGTCCCGGTAGAACAGGGCCTCGTGCGTGAACGGAGCAGCGGAGTTCATCGGCTTCCCGGTGCGGTCGGTGGCGGGGACGACCCTTCATTCTGCTCCCCGCAACGGTGTTTCGGCGGGGGCCTCGACGGTGGTCGCCGCGCGGTGTGCGCCAGACGGCGGAACTCGTCGTGCGGAAGGGAAAAACCCCGGGCAGACTCGCGGGTTGTCGGGGTCTCGCGAGGAGGTGACGCCGTGATCGGGCACTACACGCTGACCGGGCCGGAGGACGCGCCGGTGCTGGTGCTCGGCAACGCGCTCGGGACGACCACCGGCCTGTGGCGCGACTTCGCGCTCCCGTTCCGGCTGCTGCGCTTCGACCACCGCGGCCACGGCCGCAGCGCGCCCGTCGAGGGACCGTGCGCGATCGAGGACCTGGCGAACGACGTCGTGGACCTCCTGGACCACCTGGAACTGGACCGGGTGCACTACTGCGGTGTGTCGCTCGGCGGCATGGTCGGCATGTGGCTGGCCGCGCACACCGACCGGATCTCGCGGCTCGCGCTGATGTGCACCACGGCCTGGTACCCGGACAAGTCGGTGTGGGACGAGCGGATCGAGGTGCTGCGCTCGCGGGGGATGGACCCGATCGCGGACTCGGTCGTGGCGCGCTGGTTCACTCCGGCGTTTCCCGCGGACGTCGTCGCGCGCTTCCGCGCCGACCTGCTGCGGGTCGACGTGCCGTCGTACGTGGCGTGCTGCGAGGCCATCAGGGACATGGACCTGAGGCCGGACCTCGCGAAGATCGACGTGCCGGCCGTGGTGATCGCCGCGGCGCAGGACCAGGCGACGCCGCCGGAGCTCGCCCGGCAGATCGCCGACGAGCTGCCGGACGCGGAGCTCTACGTGGTGGGGGACGTGGCGCACCTGGCCGTCGTGGAGGCGCCGCGGACGATCTCGGTGATCCTCGACGACCACTTCGGCAACGACCGGCCCTGAGCGGGTCCCGCATCTAGGCAACCACTGCCGACGCGACCGCGCCGCGCGTTCGCGCACCATCGGAGGCACCTGACCGAAGGAGCTGACGATGATCTACCACGGCAACCGCATCAAGATCAAAGAGGGCCTCGAGCCCGCGACGATCGAGGCCGCGCTGGAGGTCCTGCACGAGCAGGGCCGGACCATCCCGTCGGTGAAGTGGTTCACCGTCGGCCGCGAGCACGGCAGCGAGTACGACTGGAGCGCGATCTTCGCCTTCGAGGACCTCGACGGCTACTGGGAGTACCTCGGCCACCCGGCGCACGTCCGGTCCGAACGGATCGGCCTGCCGCTGATGGAGAAGTTCGAGTCCTTCGACATCAGCGACGACCCGGACCCCGAGCTGGGCGCGAAGATCGCCGACCTGCAGAGGCGCCACCTCGCCGCCGACCCGCAGCTCGCGAAGCTGCTCGGCGACCTGCCCGAGCACGTGGGCAGCAGCGCCGTGGCGCACGACTGACCGGGCCGTGGACCCCAACCACTACCGCTTCGACCTCTCCTGGGAGATCGGCCGCGCGGGAGAAGAGGTCTACGACGTCCTGACCGATCTCGAGGCCTACCCGCGGTGGTGGCCGGACTACCGCGAGGTCCGGCGGGTCGACGCGGACACCGTGGCCGTCGTGCTCCGGTCGTCCCTGCCGTACACGTTGCGGCTCACCAACCGGTTCCTGACCCGCGACCGGGAACGGGGGCACTTCCGCCTCGCGCTCGGCGGTGACATCGCCGGCTGGATCGACTTCGCCCTGACCGGCACGTCGGTCCGCATCACCCAGGACTGCACCGCGGAGAAGCGGTTGCTGCGCGTGTTCGCCCCCGTCGCCCGGCGCGCGTTCGCGCACAACCACGCGCTGACGATGCGGCGCGGGCACCGCGGTCTGTCCGAACTGCTCGCGGGGGAGCGCCGCTGATGGCGGTGCCCCACCGGCCGCTGGGACCGGACTCGCTGACCTGGCGGTACTTCGGGGACTGGCGCAACGTCCTCGTCGTCCTGTGGGCCGGGTCGATGCAGAACATGCACCCCGGACTGGGCATCGGGGTCGAGCAGCACTCGCAGTTCTTCGGCGAGCGGTGGAAGCGGGTGTTCCGCTCGTTCTACCCGATCCTCGGCGTGGTGTACGACGGGGAGTCCGCGCACCGGACCGCGGTCCGGGTGCGCGGCTTCCACAACGGGATCCGGGGCGTCGACCACTCCGGCCGCGGCTACCACGCCCTCGCTCCGGAGGTCTTCTACTGGGCGCACGCCGTGTTCTTCATGACCATGATCCGGTTCGGCGACCGGTTCCTGGGCGGTGTGCCGGAAGCCGCCCGGCGGCAGCTGTTCGCCGAGCACGTCCAGTGGTACCGGCTCTACGGGATGACCATGCGGCCCGTGCCCGGCTCGTGGGAGGAGTTCCAGTCCTATTGGGACAGGACGTGCTCGGAGGTGCTGGAGGACAACAGGGCCACCCGTGACGTGCTGGACCTGACGGACCTGCCGAGGCCCGCCTTCCTGCGCGCAGTGCCGCACTCGCTGTGGCGGCCGCTGCGGTTCCTCGTCGCGCGGTCGTTCACGTGGCTGACCGTCGGCCTGTACGACCCGGTGGTCCGGGAAAGGCTCGGCCTGCGCTGGAGCCGGCTCGACGACCGCGCGCACCGGGCGTTGGGATCGGTGGTGCACCTGGTCTTCCGGCTGCTCCCGCACGACCGGCGGTTCCACCCGCGGGCGCGCGCCGGCTGGCGCCGCTCCCGCGGTGCGGACGTCGCTGCGGTGGAAAGCCCGGCCAGGAACCTGGACTAGACCGGCACCAGAGCCGTGTGCGGCTCGGCCGGCAGCTCCACGCCGATCTCGTCGCCGGGCCGCACGACACCGCCCGCCACCACGACCGACATGATCCCCGCGAGCCGCACCAGGTCGCCGTCCGGTCCGCGGAAGACGACCTCCTTGAGCAGCCCGTGGGAGAAGGCGTCGATCTGCGCGCACGGGTTGCGCAGCCCCGTCACCTCGACCACGGCTTCGGAACCCAGGCTCAGCAGCGTTCCCGTCGGCAGGCCGAGCAGGTCGACACCGCGGGTGGTGACGTTCTCGCCGATCTGGCCGGGCTCGACGACGTAGCCCTTGTCCCGCAGCTCGTCGAACAGCTCGGCGTGGATCAGGTGCACCTGGCGCAGGTTCGGTGCCGTCGGGTCCTTCGCGACGCGCGACCGGTGCTTCACCGTGACGCCCTGGTGGACGTCGCCCTCGACCCCCAGTCCGGCGAGCAGCGTGATGCTCTCGCGCGCGGGTTTGGTGAACGTGTACTCCTCGTTGCGGCTGACCGCGGTGACAACCCCCATGACCGTTGATTCTGCCGAACTGAGACGCGCGGATCACTACTCCGCGCGGAGCAACGCCACTGCGGACGTGGAATCGATCAAGGTGCCGTCGGACGTCCCGGTTTCCCGCGTCCGAACGGTCCTCACCTGCGGTGATGGCAGCGGTTGTGGAAACGCTCTCACGAAGTTCCGGCAAGAGTCTTGACGAATGCCGACGGCAGGCTGTTGACTCCGTCACACCTCAGCGGAACCGGTACCGAAACCGGTTCCAGAGGCGGCGGAAGGAAGTTCGGCATGCGTGTCACGATCGCAGAGGTCGCCCAACGCGCCCAGGTGTCCAAAGCGACCGTGTCACGTGTGCTGAACGGCAAGCCGGACGTCGACGCCTCCACCGCGCAGCGCGTCCGCAAGGTCATCGACGAGATCGGGTACGTGCCCAGCGCCCGTGCCGTCGGTCTCGCCAGGGGGCGCACCCGGACCGTCGCGATGCTCGCGCCGTCGCTCACGTGGCCGTGGATGGGCGAGGTCCTGCAGGGCATCGTCGACGAGCTCGAGGCCGACGGGTACGGGTTGCTGCTCTACACCCTGAACCGCGGGCCGGAGTCGCTCAACCAGTTCGCGAACCACGTGTCCGCCAACGCCTTCGACGGGCTGCTCGTGGTCGAGCCGCCGGACGCCCTGCACTACATCTCCACGCTCTACCGGGCGGGACTGCCGGTCGTCATGATCGACGACCGCGGCTCGCACCCGGAGTTCCCCTCGGTGACGACGACGAACCGGCAGGGAGGCGCCGACGTCGCGAGGCACCTCGTCGCGGCGGGGCGTCGCAGGTTCGCCGTCGTCACCGGCCCTCCGACGTTCGGGTGCACGCGGGCGCGGCTCGACGGGTTCCGCCTCGCGCTGGCGGAAGCGGGCCTGACGCTGCACCCGGACCTCGTGGTCGACGGCGACTTCACCCAGGAGGGCGGGGAGGTGGCGGTCGACAAGCTCATCGCCAGTGGTATCCCGTTCGACGCCGTGTTCGCGCAGAACGACATCTCCGCCGTCGGTGTGCTGCGTGCGCTGCGCGAGGCCGGCCGGACCGTCCCCGGTGACGTGTCCGTGGTCGGCTTCGACGACGTCCCGGTCGCGGGACAGACCGAACCCCGGCTGACGACGATCCGCCAGCCGGCGCAGGAGATGGGCGCCGCCGCCGCGCGGATGCTGCTCTCCACGCTCGAGGGACAGCCGATGCCCGACCACCCGCTGGTGCTGCCGACCTCGTTGATCGTGCGCGAATCCGCGCCCTGACCCACCCACAACTCAACACGTTCCGGCCAGGCCGCACGCGGTCTGGCTAGTTCGCCGTCCGCATGAGAGAGCGCTCTCATGCTTCGTCGTGTCGGGAGACTCCCCCATGCGCAGAACAGTCATCGTCGCGTTAGCACTGGCGCTCGCGGCGACCGGATGCTCCTCTGGTGGTGCCACCAAGGCTTCCGGGGTGCTGACCGTGGGCATGCCCAACGGGCCGCTGACCGAGAACCACAACCCGTTCCTGCCCACGTCGGCCGCGGGTTCGCTCGGCTACCGCTACCAGATCTACGAGCCGCTGGCGTTCGTGAACAACACCCGTCCCGCCCAGGACCCGGTGCCGTGGCTCGCGACGAAGTGGGACTGGACGGACAACTACAAGAAGGTCACCTTCACGCTCCGGGAGAACGTGAAGTGGTCCGACGGCAAGCCGCTCACGGCCGCCGACGTCGCCTTCTCGTACGAGATCCTGAAGAAGTGGCCGGCGCTCAACAACCGCGACTCGCTCAAGGTCGAGACCGCGACGGCGACGCCGGACGGCAAGGTCGAGGTCACGTTCGCCTCGCCGCAGTTCGTGAACCGCAACAAGGTCATCAGCGCGATGGTGATCCCGCAGCACGTCTGGAGCACCGTCCCCGACCCGACGACCTACACGAACCCGAACCCGGTCGGCACCGGCCCGTACCAGCTCAAGTCGTTCACCTCGCAGACGGTGACGATCGCGCGGCGCGCCGAGTACTGGCAGGAGCTGCCCAAGGTCCCGGAGATCCAGTACACCTCGTACAACGACAACACGGCGCAGACGACGGCGCTGGCGTCGGGCGCGAGCCAGTGGTCGTACGTCTTCATCCCGGACTACCAGAAGCTGTACGTCGACAAGGACCCCGCGAACCACAAGCTCTGGTTCCCGGCCGGTCTCGGCATCCACGGCCTGTGGCTGAACACGACCGTCGCGCCGTTCGACAACGCCGCGCTGCGCGCCGCGATGAGCGACGTCATCGACCGCGAGGCGATCTTCGTCCGCGGTGAGGCCCGCCTGTTCCCGAAGCTCGAGTCGAAGACCGGCATGCCGTTGCCCGCCGGTGACTCCTTCCTCGCGCCGGAGTACAAGGACGCCAAGTTCAAGATCGACGTCGACGGTGCCAAGCAGAAGCTGACCGCCGCCGGCTTCAAGCTTGAGGGCGACGTGCTCAAGGCGCTCGACGGCAAGCCGGTCACGCTCGAGCTCACCAACCCGTCCGGCTGGTCGGACTACCTGACGGTGCTCGACATCATCAAGAGCGACCTGAAGAAGATCGGCATCGAGGCGACCGTGCGCACGCAGACCGCCGACGCGTGGACGACCGACTTCGCCAACGGCGCGTTCCAGGGCTCGCTGCGCTGGACCAACACCGGCGCGACGCCGTACGAGATGTACCAGAACATCATGGACTCGGCGGAGATCAAGCCGATCGGGCAGACCGCGGCGGTGAACTTCGGCCGCTACAACAACCCGGAGGCCACGGCGGCGCTGGCGGAGTACGCGAACGCCACCGACGACGCGGCGCGCGCCAAGAGCCTCGCCGTGCTGCAGAAGATCATGGTGGAGCAGGTGCCGATGATCCCGACGTCCGCGGGGCCGATCGGCGCGGAGTACAGCACGAAGAGCTGGGTCGGCTGGCCGACCGAGGAGGACCCGTACGGTCCGCCGCAGGCCACGCTGCCCAACGCCCTGCAGATCGTCATGAAGCTGAAGCCTGCGGGGTCGTAGTGAACGAGGTCGCGCTGGAAGCGAAAGGTCTGGTCAAGACCTACAAGCGCGTGCGCGCGGTGCAGGACGTCTCCCTCGTCCTGCGCCGCGGGCGCGTGACCGCCCTCGTCGGCGAATCGGGGTCCGGCAAGTCGACGGTGGCGAAGCTGCTGGCGCGACTGGTCGAGCCCACCTCGGGGGAGATCCTGCTCGACGGCGAACGGGTGCGGCGGGTCCGGGAGTACCGGCGCAAGGTCCAGATGGTGTTCCAGGACCCGTTCGCCTCGCTCAACCCGATCCACACGATCCGCTACCACCTGACCAGGCCGCTGAAGATCCACCAGCGGCCGGAGACGGTGGAGCAGCTGCTGGAGCGGGTGAACCTGCCCGCCGACTTCGCCTCGCGGTACCCGCACGAGCTGTCGGGCGGTCAGCGGCAGCGCGTCGCGATCGCCCGCGCGCTCGCGGCGCACCCCGAGGTGCTGCTCGCCGACGAACCGGTGTCCATGCTGGACGTCTCGATCCGGCTCGGCGTGCTGAACCTGTTGCTGGACCTCAAGGAACGGCTCAAGCTCGCGGTCCTCTACATCACCCACGACATCGCGTCGGCGCGCTACTTCGCCGACGAGACGTTCGTGATGTACGGCGGGCAGATCGTCGAGGGCGGCGACAGCGAGACCGTGACGCAGAAGCCCGCCCACCCCTACACGCAGCTGCTCATCGAGTCGGCGCCCGACCCGGAGCGGTCGGTCGTCGCGCTGGACGCGCCGCCGGAGGAGACCGCGCAGGTCTCGACCGGCTGCCGGTTCGCGCCGCGCTGCCCGAAGGTGCAGAGCCGGTGCTGGACCGAGGCGCCACCGCGCGTCGACGTCGACTCGTCGGGGCACTGGGCCGCGTGCTGGCTGTACGGGGAGGCGGCGGCATGACGTTCCTCCTGCGCCGTGCGCTGTTCTACTCGGTGACGCTGTGGGCGGCGATCACGGTGAACTTCCTGCTGCCGCGGCTGCTGCCCGGCGACCCGGTGCAGGCGATGATCACCAAACTGGGCGGCCGGCTGAACAGCGAGGCGATGGCGTCGCTGTACGTGCTGTTCGGGCTCGACGAGAAGAAGTCCATCTGGGCGCAGTACGTCGACTACTGGGCCGCGCTGCTGCGGGGCGACCTCGGGCTGTCGTTCACGTTCTTCCCGACACCGGTCGCGGACGTGCTGTCGCAGTCGTTGCCGTGGACGCTCGGGCTCGTCGGCGTCACCACGGTCATCGCGTTCCTGCTGGGCACCCTGCTGGGCGTCTACGCGGGGTGGAAGCGCGGGTCGTGGATGGACAACCTGATCCCGATGACGACGTTCCTGTCGTCGATCCCGTACTTCTGGCTCGGGCTGATCGCGATCTCGCTGTTCTCCGTGACGTGGCCGCTCTTCCCGGCGTCCGGCGGCTACGCGCCGGGGCTGGTGCCGGAGTTCACCGGCGAGTTCATCGGGAGCGTCCTGGAGCACGCCGTGTTGCCCGGCGTCACGATCGTCGTGAGCTCGGTGGCCGGCTGGATCCTCGGCATGCGCAACATGATGGTGACCGTGACGGCGGAGGACTACGTGCTCGTCGCCAAGGCCAAGGGCCTGACCCAGCGGCGGATCATGTTCGCCTACGCCGCGCGCAACGCCGTGCTGCCGTCGATCTCGGGGTTCGCGCTGTCGCTGGGCTTCATCGTCGGCGGCGCCCTGCTGGTCGAGATGGTGTTCTCCTACCCGGGCCTGGGCTACGTGCTGTTCCAGGGCATCGGCGCGAAGGACTACCCGCTGATGCAGGGCGTGTTCCTGGTGATCACACTGGCCGTGCTGGTGGCGAACCTGCTCGCGGACGTCGGGTACCTGCTGCTCGACCCGCGCACGCGGCGGGAGGGCTGAGACTCCGATGAACTTCAAGACGAAACTCGGCCTGGGCATCCTGGCCTTCTTCTCGCTGCTCGCCGTGATCGGCGAGTGGATCGCGCCCTACGACCCGTCCGCGATGGGCGACGACCTGCTGTCGCCGCCCTCGGGGACGCACTGGTTCGGCACGACCATGACCGGGCAGGACATCTTCTCCCAGGTGCTCGTCGGCACCAGGGGGGTGATGCTCGTCGGGCTGGTCTGCGGGGTGCTGGCGACGGTCCTGTCGATCCTCGTCGGGGTGACCGCCGGGTTCCTCGGCGGCGCGGCCGACGAGGCGTTGTCCATGCTGTCCAACGTCTTCCTGGTGATCCCGGCACTACCGCTGATCATCATCGTGGCGTCGATGCTGCCGTCGGCGGACACCGTCCTGATCGCGGCGGTGATCTCGCTGACCGCGTGGGCATGGGGTGCGCGCGTGTTGCGTGCGCAGACGATGTCGTTGCGGCGCAGGGACTTCGTGGAGGCGGCACGGGCGTCCGGCGAGTCGACGTGGCGCATCATCGTGTTCGAGGTGCTGCCCAACCTGATGGCGGTGATCGCCTCCGGCTTCGTCGGCACGGTGATCTTCGCGGTCATGCTGCAGATCACGCTGTCGTTCGTCGGCGTCATCTCGCTGTCGACCTGGAACTGGGGGACGATCCTGTTCTGGGCGCAGAGCAACCAGGCGCTCGGCCTGGGCGCGTGGTGGTGGTTCGTCCCCGCCGGCCTGTGCATCGCCCTGCTGGGCACGGCGCTGGCCCTGATCAACTTCGGGATCGACGAGTACGCGAATCCCCGCCTGCGGAAGGTGCGCGCATGAGCCCGGTGCTGGAGATCCGCGACCTCTCGGTCGACTACGGCACCCTGCGGGCCGTGCACGACGTCACCCTGACCCTGAACGCCGGCGAGGTGCTCGGGCTCGCGGGGGAGAGCGGCAGCGGCAAGTCGACGCTCGCCTACGCCGCGACCCGGCTGTTGCAACCGCCTGGGCACGTGCCGTCCGGTTCGGTGCTGTTCAAGGGCCAGGACCTGCTGTCGATCGACGAGAAGAAGCTCCAGGTCCTGCGGTGGAGCGAGATCGCCATCGTGTTCCAGGGAGCGATGAACGCCCTGAACCCGGTGATCTCGGTCGGCACGCAGATCGACGACGTGCTGCGCACCCACCGGCCCGCGATGTCGCGTGCCGAACGGGTCGCGCGCGGGCGTGAGCTGCTGTCGCTGGTGGGCATCCCGGCCGAACGGCTGTCCTCCTACCCGCACCAGTTGTCGGGCGGCATGCGGCAGCGCGTGATGATCGCGATGGCGCTGGCCCTGGAACCCGAGATCGTCATCATGGACGAGCCGACCACCGCGCTCGACGTGGTGGTCCAGCGGCAGATCCTCGGCCAGATGATGCGGCTGCGCGAGACCCTCGGGTTCTCGGTCATCTTCATCACGCACGACATCTCGCTGCTGGTCGAGTTCTCCGACCGCATCGCGATCATGTACGGCGGCCGGGTGGTGGAGGAGGCCCCGGCGTCCGAGATCTACCGGGCCGCCAAGCACCCGTACAGCCAGGGGCTGCTGTCGTCGTTCCCGGCGCTGCGAGGTCCGCGGCGGGAGCTGCGCGGCATCCCCGGCTCACCCCCGGACCTGCGGTCGATGCCGACCGGGTGCCCGTTCCACCCGCGGTGCCCGTCCGCGATGGACGTGTGCGGCGAGCGGATGCCCGCCCTGGAGACAGTGGAGGAGCAGCGCCGGGTGGCCTGCTGGTTGGAGGACGCGCGTGTCTGACGTGACTGCCGGACTGCCCGACGACTTCTTCTGGGGCGTCGCCACGTCCGCCTACCAGATCGAGGGCGCCTGGGACGAGGACGGCCGCGGACTGTCCATCTGGGACACCTTCGCGCGCCGCCCCGGCGCCGTCGTCAACGGCGAGAACGGTGACGTGGCTTGCGACCACTACCACCGGATGCCCGAGGACGTGTCGCTGATCGCCGGGCTCGGGGTGGACAAGTACCGGTTCTCGGTGTCGTGGCCGCGGGTGCAGCCCGGCGGTCGCGGACCGGTCAACCCACGCGGCATCGACTTCTACTCGCGGTTGGTCGACTCGTTGCTGGAGAAGGGCGTCGACCCCTGGCTGACGCTCTACCACTGGGACCTGCCGCAGGAGCTCGAGGACGCCGGCGGGTGGCCGTTGCGGGACACCGCCCACCGGTTCCAGGATTACGCCGGGTTGGTGCACGACGCGCTGGGGGACCGGGTGCCCACCTGGACCACCCTGAACGAGCCGTGGTGCTCCGCCGTGCTCGGGTACGAGACCGGACGGCACGCACCGGGGCGCACGTCCTTCGCCGAGGCCATGCGGGCCACCCACCACCTGCTGCTGGCTCATGGGCTCGCGGCTGGGGAGCTGCGGTCTCGCGGTGTCTCCTCGCTGGGCATCACCCTGAACATGGGGTCGCACACGGCTGCTTCCTCCGACCCCGGTGATGTGGACGCGGCCCGTCGGGCCGACGGGTTCGGCACCCGGATCTACCTGGATCCGTTGGTGCTCGGGCGTTACCCGGACGACGTGCTGGCCGATGTGGCTGCTCGCGGGGCATCGATTCCCGTGGCCGACGGGGACCTGGCTGTCATCTCCACGCCCTTGGACGTGGTCGGGGTGAACTACTACACGTCCCACGTCCACTCGGCCGGTGGGGTTGTCCCGACGGGGCGGCCGGTCACCGCCATGGACTGGGAGATCGTTCCCGAGGGGTTCACCTCGCTGCTGCTGCGGTTGCAGCGGGACTACTCGGTGCCGATGGTGATCACCGAGAACGGGGCCGCTTTCGACGACCGGCTGGTGGATGGGCTTGTCGAGGATGTTGATCGGGTTGCTTACCTCGCGTCGCACATTTCGGCTGTCGCCGCCGCTGTTCGGGGTGGGGCCGATGTCCGGGGGTACCTCGCCTGGTCGTTGATGGACAACTTCGAGTGGGGGTACGGGTATGGGAAGCGGTTCGGGCTGGTCTGGGTGGATTACGGCAGTCAGGAGCGGGTGTTGAAGCGGAGCGCTCGGTGGTATCGGGATTTGATCACTGGGGGGTTGTAGCGGGTTTTTTGAGGGCTGGAGGGTCGTCACCGGGCGGATGTGGCCGGGTGGGTGGTCACCGGGCGGGTGGTTGCCTTGCGGGGTGCGGCTGGGCGGGTGGTTGCCTTGCGGGCGGCCTGTTTCTGGTGCGTGCTTCCCCTCAGGGGCTCTGCCCCCGAACCCC
>NZ_JBHXCW010000117.1:0-23611 GCF_042725365.1 Lentzea sp. NPDC060358
GCATACAACATATACCTAACAGCTCCGGCGGGGCCACCCAGACTATTTAATACGCCTCGGCCATCCCCGCCACCACGGAGTTCCGCGCCGCCCGGCGGGCGGGCAGTGCGGCGGCGACCACGGCCGCGGCGATGGCCAGCCCGAGCAGGACGGCGAGCTGCCCGGCCGGGACCGACAGGCTGATCCGCAGGGTGTCCGACCGGGCCGCGGTGACCAGCAGCCACCCGAACCCGGTGCCGAGCAGCACCCCGGTCACCGCGCCGATCAGCGTCATCAGGATCGACTCGACGACCAGCATTGCCCGCAGCTGCCCGCGGGTGAGGCCGAGGGCGCGCAGCAGGGACGACTCGCGGGTGCGTTCCAGCACCGACAGCGTGAGCGTGTTGGCGATGCCGAACAGGGCGATGACCAGCGCCAGGCCCACCAGCGCCCAGATGAGCAGCAGGGTCTCGTCGATCGTCGCGTTGAGCTCCGCTTTCGCCTCGGCCGCGGAGTTCAGCACCGCGAACGGCGCCGACGCCGTGGCGCTCTCGAGAGCTGCCCGTGCGGCCGTGATGTCGGCGCCGGGCGCGAGCTTCACGAGCAGCTTCTCGTAGCCGTCCGGCGGGTTCTCGAGCAACGAGGTGGCCGAGGCCGCCGTGACCAGGCCGGTGCCGTGGTCCTCGCCCTTGATCAGCGCGACGACCCGGAAGTCCCTGCCGCCGAGGTCGAGCACGGACCCCACGACGAGACCGGCCTCGCGGGCGGCCTTCTCGTTCATCGCGATCTCGCCGTCCCGCAACGCGGGCAACGGCCTGCCGTCGGCGGTGTCGACCGGGATCAGCGACCCGATCGCGTCGGCCGGGTAGCCCAGCACGTAGGGGAAGGGCACGTGCCGCGACTTGGCCTTCGCGTAGACCTCGGGCACGACCCTGGTCACGTTCTCCACCTTCGCGAGCCCGTCGGCGAGCTCCCGCGTCAGCGGTTTCTCGTAGTTGTTCGTGCTGATCGCGTAATCGGTGGGAAAGCGGGCCTCGACCTGCTCGTCCACCGCCCGGCGACCGCTGGAGGCCACGACCGTCACCATCGTGACGACGGTGACGCCGATCATCAGCGCGGCGGTGGTGGCGGCGGTGCGCTTGGGGTTGCGGCCCGCGTTGGCGGAGGCGAGCCTCGCCGGGACACCGCGCAACGGCCTGCCGAACAGGCGGTTCACCGGCGGCACGTACAGCGGGCCGAGGAGCAGGACCGCGAGCAGCAGCGCCATCGAGCCGCCACCGGCCGCGAGGATCGCGGTGGTCCCCCCTCCCCCGCGCAGGGCGAGGACGACACCCGCCGCCCCGGCCAGGGCGGAAAGGACTGCGGCGGCGAGACGCAGCCCGCCGGTCCTGGCCACGTCGCCGGAGCTGTCCGGCTGCGACCGCAGGGCGGCCACCGGAGCGACCCTCGTCGCCCGGCGGGCCGGGAGCACGGCGGACAGGACGGTCACGAGCACACCGACGCCGAGACCGGCGGCGACCGTCGTCCAGGTGAGCGGCAGGCGGACCTCCGCGTCGCCACCGGGCCCGCGGACCGCGCCCAGCCCGAGCTGCAGGCCCGCGGAGACGCCGAGCCCGCCGAGGATGCCCAGCACCGACGCCGCGAGGCCCATGAGGACGGCTTCGGCGAGCACGCTGCGGAACACCTGCCCGCGGTCCGCGCCGACGCAGCGCAGCAGCGCGAGTTCCTTCGTGCGCTGGGCGACGAGGATCGTGAAGGTGTTGTGGATGACCATGCCCGCGACGACGAGCGAGATCGCGGCGAACGCGAGCAGGAAGGTCTCGAACTCGCGGCCGGAGCCGCCGTAGCGGGACAACGTCTCCCGCGTCAGCTGCTCCCCCGTCTGCACCACGTACCCCGGGCCGATGGCCCGGGTGATGTCGTCGGCGAGCTGCTGCTGCGGCACACCGGGCCGGGCGGCCGCGACGATCTCGTAGATGCGCTGGTCCGGGAGCACCTGGCGCAGCCCCTCCTGCGTCAGCAGCAGGTGGTCGCTGCCGGACAGCGCGACGCCGCTGGCGCCCTGCCGGTAGGTGCCGACGATCGTGTACGCGTGCACGGCGTCGCGTTCGTCGAGCAGCTTCAGCTCGTCGCCGACCTTCAGCTTCGAGGCCTCCGCGGTCTTCACGTCGAGCGCCGCTTCCCCTGCCGTGGAAGGAAAGCGGCCGTCCCGGAGGTTGAAGTCGCGCAGTTTCTCCGTCGTCGCCAACGGCTGCACCAGCGTGGAGTGCGCCTTGCCGGCCGCGTCGAGCATCGCGGTCCTGCCGCGCATCCGCGCGTCGGCGCCCTCGACTCCCGCGACACCGCGGACCTTCGCCAGGAACTCGGCGGGGACACCGCCCTCCTGGTTCGGGCTGTTCTCCCCCATCGTCACGGAGGCGTCGACGTTGCGGGCGCTGCGGGCGAAGTTGTCCCTGGTCTGGGCCTCGACCGCGTCACCGAGCACGAGCGTGCCGGTCACGAACGCCACGCCGAGCGCGATGGCGATGCTGGACAGCACCAGTCGTGCCGTGCGGGCACGCAGGCCCGCAAGGATCGTCTTCAACATCTGGCTCACGCCCCCAGGTGCGTGAGGGCGTTCACGACGGACTCGGTGGTCGGCTGGTGGATCTCGCCCGCCAGCCGGCCGTCGGCGAGCAGCACCACGCGGTCCGCGTAGCTCGCGGCCACCGGGTCGTGCGTCACCATGATCACCGTCTGCCCCAGCTTGCGCACCGACATGCGCAGGAAGTCCAGCACCTCCGCACCACTGCGCGAGTCGAGGTTGCCGGTCGGCTCGTCCGCGAAGATCACCTCAGGCCGGGCGACCAGCGCGCGAGCACACGCCACACGCTGCTGCTGACCACCGGAGAGCTCCGTCGGGCGGTGCGTCAGGCGGTCACGCAGCCCGAGGACGTTGACGATCGTGTCGAACCACTGCTGATCGGGCTTGCGACCCGCGAGCTCCAGGCCCAGCAGGATGTTCTGCTCCGCGGTCAGCGTCGGCAGCAGGTTGAACGCCTGGAACACGAACCCGACACGGTCACGACGCAGCTTCGTCAGGTCCTTGTCGCCGAGCTTCGTGATCTCGGTCTGTCCGATGTGGATGGACCCACCGTCCACCGTGTCCAAGCCCGCCAGGCAGTGCATCAGCGTCGACTTGCCCGAACCCGACGGACCCATGATCGCCGTGAAACGCCCCGCCTGGAAGGCGACGTCGATGCCGTCGAGCGCCCGCACCGCGGTGTCACCCCTGCCGTAGACCTTCACCAGGTTGTGGGCGGCCGCGGCGGTAGTGCCGACAGCGCTCGTGTCGGACACCGTTCCGTACATGTCTTCTGCCTTCCTCACAAGGGTTTCAGCTCGCCGAGGAAGGTACGGACGAACGACGCGGTCGCACATCAGCTGAATGACCCGCGGTAAATCGGCCTTAAGTACGACAACCCGGATCGCCGCCGGACGCCCCTGCAATCATGGCGCCATCCGTTCGACTTTTCAGCACCGCGACTTGGCTCGTGGCTCTGGTGTGGCAGCTGCTCACGTGGGCAGATCATTACCCGATCGATCTCGACGTCTACCGGCTGGGCGGTTCGGCCTGGCTCGAGAACAGGTCGCTGTACACCGGGTTCACCGGTCCCCCGCTCGATCCCGCACTCCCGTTCACCTATCCCCCGATCGCGGCGGTGTTGTTCAGCGGCCTGAACCTGGTTCCGGCGGCAGTGCTGAACTCGCTGGTGGTCACGCTCGACTTCGTCGCGCTGACCGCGGTGTGCGTCGCGGTGACGGCAAAGGTCCGCTCCGATCTCAAGTGGACGGTCGGACCGCCGGCGGCGATCGGCGCACTGGCCCTGGACCCGGTGTGGACGACCTACGGCTACGGCCAGGTCAACCTGGTCCTGCTCGCGCTGGTCGTGAGCGACGTCCTGCTGGTGCAGGACCGGCGCCTGCGCGGCGTCCTGATCGGTGTCGCGGCGGCGGTCAAGCTGACGCCCGCGATCTTCGTGCTCTACTTCCTCGTCAGGCGCGACTGGCGGGCTGCGGCGACGTCAGCGCTCACGTTCGCGGGCCTGACGATGGCGGGGTTCGTCGCCGCGCCGAAGGACTCGCTGCAGTACTGGCTGCACTCGTTGACGAACCCCGACCGCATCGGCGACATGTCGTTGTCGACGAACCAGTCGATCCGCGGTGTGCTGCGCGGTTTCGGCCTCGCGCCCGGTGCCGAGTCGCTGGTGTGGATGGCGCTCGCTGCCGTGGTGGTGGCTGCGGCGGCCTTCGTTGCGAGGAACGCGGAGGACGACCTCGTCGCGCTGTTCGCCATCGCGGCCGCCGGGCTGCTGGCGTCACCGGTGTCGTGGCTGCACCATTGGGTGTGGTGCGTGCCGGTGCTGGTGTTCCTGGCCCTGCGCGGCAACTCCTGGCGCGCGTTCGCCGTCGTGGCGCTGGTGTTCACGACAAGGCTGCACGAGTACGACACCTACGTGGGACTGGCCGCGGTCGCACTGGGACTGCTGGTCTTCCGGTCATCCGGGCGGGACCGCCACCGCGGTGCCACGCCGACGGGACTCGTCGACGTGGCACCGCGATAGCGCCCTTCGGCCTCGCCGGCCGGGTCAGCCCTGCGGCGTGGTGATCACGGTGAACACCGAACCGCCACTCGCCTGCCGCGCGCTGAGGTCCTCGAGGACCGTCGAGAGCGGGGCGTAGTTGTTCAGCTCACCCGGCTGGCAGGGGCCGCTGCGCGACTGCTGGCTGCCCTCCAGGATGCCGAGCGCGGCCTTGTCGACCTGGCTGAACAGCGGGCCACCGCTGTCGCCCGCCCTGGCGCACACGTCGGTGTTGATGCCGACGTCCGTGGAGAGGACCTGGCCGCACTTGGTGCCGACGAGGTAGCCCTCACCCGCACCGCTGTCGACCGCCTCCGGGTAGGTCACGGCGTTCGAGCCGGAGCCCGACGCGCACACGACCGAGCCGGGGATGACCTCCGTCAGCGGCGTGACCTTCGTGATCTCCTGGTTCGCCGAGGGAGAGGCAGGATCGCACGCGCTCTCCCCGCACTGCCGGAGAACGAGGTTGCGCGCGGACTGGCTCTCCAGCCACTTGCCGGCGGTCGGAGCGTCGACGTACTGCACGGCCGCGTAGTCGTACGGGTACGCGTTCTTCTCGATGCCGTGCTGGTTCAGCACGGGCTGGGTGTTGTGCTGCGTGGGCACGTTGTTCGTCTTCGTGGCCATGCAGTGGCCCGCGGTCAGGACCCACGGCACGTTCGGGAACGCGCCGCCGGTCGTGCGCAGGTTGAACCCGCTGGTGCAGCCGCCCACGGTGCCGTTGTCCCGCGTCATGTCCAGGCGCAGGCCACCCCGCATCGGACCGTGGTCCGTGCAGAACAACGGGTGGCAGTAGCCCTTGTCGACCGGGTCCGCCGCGTATGGCGTCGGCTTCTGCAGGACGCGGGTCGTGACCTTCGCGGAGTCCGCGTCGAAAACGCGGGATTCCGGCGCCGCCTCGGTCGAGGCCGTGGTCTTGTTCTTCTTCAACCACGCGCGTTCCCAGACCACGACACGGTTCTCGGTCGTGCTCACGGCCGGCAGGTACACCGACTCGGGTCCGGCACCGACCTGCTCGCCGATCCTCTCGGAGGCGGAGCTCAACGCGGCCAGGGAGTACTTCACCGTGCGGACCTGGGCCGCGGCCGCACCGGGCCGGCCGGCGATGTGCTGCCGGGCGGCCGAGGGGTCCGTGAACGTCACGACCAGGGTGCCACCGGCCTTCTGGTCGATCCACATGCCGCCGTACAGGTCGGGGGCCACCCGCCGCAGCCACCGGTCGAGCTCACCGGCGTCGCGCTGGAGTTCCAGCCGCCGCAGCGCTTCCTGCTGGTCGACGCCGTACGTCCGCACCAGGTACGCGACCGATTCCCTGACCGAGCCCGGGTCCGTCCGGGCGGACGACGGCTCGGCCGAGGCCGGTCCCGCCGTCGCGGCCGCCAGGACCAGCAGACTCGCCACCAGTCCGCCCACCTTGTTCGTCAAGCGCAAAACGTTCTCCTTCCGGGGTTGTGTGCCGCCCATTCAAGCAATGTCGAGAGGGTGGGCTTCCCCGGTGTCGTGCCGCGCCCGGGAAACCTTCCCCTGCGCTCACGGATCACTGCCCCATTGACGCGACTTGTGAACCGTTGCCAGCGCACGTCGACCGCCTTCGCGGCGGTGCGGACGGGTTCGACCTGCCCGCCGAGGTCCGCCGGAGCTCAGCCGGCTGATGGTGCGGGCGGTCGTCGCGAAGGCCGTCCGGGCGAGCTGAAGCGCCGCGGCTGCGGTCTGGTGGGCGTGCGCGAGCGGGCCCGTTCTCCGCGAATCTGCGGAGAACCGCCGGCCGGTGCGTTGTGGTCAGGCGGTGGACACCCGGTGCAGATCGCCACCCGCGGGCAGGATCCTCACCTCGCCCGCGGTGGCGGTGATGCCGGCACCACTCGGGGAGTTGCGCACCACCAGTTCGCGCGCGCCCCGGACCTCGTGGCTGACAGCAGTGGGCCGATGGGTGGCGCACCAGGTGAACCCGTGCAGTGCACTGTCCGTCACCACCACGTCGAACAGGTCGTGGCTGATCGCGGACACCATCACGCCATCCGTGCTCCGGCGGTGCACTCGCAGTTCGGCGGTGCCCGACCTCAGCCTCACCTCGTCGGCGGCCACGACGTCCAGCTGAACCGAACCCGCGGTGACGACGGTCGATGCACCCCGTTGGGACACCACGGAACTGTCGGCCCGTGCCACCGGGGCCGACACGACACCGTCCTCGTCGAGCATCGTCCGGAGATCACCTCCATGATCGATCATCGCGCCGCCTGCCCACACCGAAGCACTCCACTCGTGTTCCGCTCCCCGCACCAACACCTCCGGGCGGCCTTCCACCGTCTGCTGTGCGGACACCACGCACTGCGCGGTGGTCAGCCCGCCGTCCGGGCTGAGGTACCAGTCCTCCTCGACGTCGGCGACCACGACTCTGCCCCCGCAGATCACGAAGTCCCTGCCGCTCCAGCGGATCCGCACGCGGGCGTCCGCCGCCACCGTGAACCCACCGCCCAGGTCGACCCGCAACTCGCGGCCGGACCACGTCGTCGCGGCGCAGCCGGGGTGCAGCTCCGCGGTGGCGATGACCTGCTGCGTGACGCGATCCCAGACCAGTCCCTCACCTCGCTGCTCGCACTCGACGGAGACGAGCCACTCCGTCGCGAAAACGCGCCACCCGCTGCGCGCACAGGTGATCGTGAGGCTGGAGCCCGCCGCCACGCCGGCGGTGCCATCGGCACACGTGAAGGCGACGTGGTTCGTGACGGGGTCGAGCCGGAACACCGCACCGCCGTTCGCCGTGCGCACCTCCGTCACGTCGTCACGTGACACGCGGACCAGGACGTCGTCGGCCACGGCCACTTCGGTGGTGTCGGCGCCAACACGCGCGTCAACCTGCCCGTTCCCCGCCACGACTGCGCGGACGGCACTCGAAGTGATGTCGTGCAGGGCTCTTGCCGAGCCCCCAGCGAGCCGGACGTCCACACCATCCCGTGCTCGTTCGGCCCTGAGCAGGGTGGTGCGCACCTCCGCGGTGCCGTCGACGAACCGGACGCAAGCGCTTCCGACCTGCACTTCGTTGTGCGCGAAGGAGAAGGTCGTGGGCTTGTCGGACAGCGCGTCCAAGCTCAAGCGCTGTTCACCCCGGCCCACGTACCCGGCGACATGTCCGAACGTCCCGGCGGTGATCACGCCCAGCTGCGAGTCGAGCACCGTCGTCAGTTCGTGCCCCTCGCCGAGCGGGGTGATGACAGCGTTGACATCGACACAGGTGAGGATGCGCTCCACCCCCGCGCCCGGGACGACGCCGTCCCCCGATGGCGCTTCGAGCAAGCTCATCTTCCACGACCGCGCCGGGAACTCGCCTGCCAGAGGGTCGTCGAACGCTGTCATGGGCTCCCCAACGATGCCGGAAAAGAACTGCGGCAACGCTATTCGGGGGCTGCCGGCGGGAGAAGGGCCGCAGACCGGGCAGGACCGGTCACCCCACGATGTTTGCTCCATCGATCAAAGTTGCTCGCGACGTGTAACGGGAAGACTCGTCACCAGAGCACACGTCTCTGACGCACACGGGGACACCGGAGAAGACGTCTTGTGCAGGCGAGGCGCTCAGGCGGGATCGATCCGCGCCAGCTGCTCCTCGGCATCAGCACACATCTCCGGCAGCGACAGCTCGTCGAACGTGGCCAGCGCCTGGCGGAGCAGGCGCTCCGCCGCTCGGGAATCGCCCACGTCCGCGCGACAGCGCCCTTCTCGCATCATCGCCCTGGACGTGGTGAAGGCGCCGCTCACCTCCTCGTGGATGCGGCGGGCCTCGGCGAACATCGGCACCGCCTTCTCGCACTGCTGCGCCGCGTGCAGGCAGTCCGCCGTGCCTTCCAGCAGAAGGGCCATCAACCGTTCGCGGGCCAAGGTCGACTCGCCGGCTCGTTTGCGACTCGACGCCTCGGCGAGCAACGCGTTCAGCACGGCGAACGCCTCCATCGGCTGCTGGTCGGCCAGGAGCAACGTCCCGTAGCGGAAGTGCACGGGCAGCCGCACGGCCCAGAACTCGAACTGCGGGGACAGCGCCACCGCCTGTCTCGCGTGCTGCAACGCCTCGGCACGGTCACCGCGGAAGTACTCGTACTTGGCGGCGTACGCCAGGGCCCACATCTGTTCCAGCTGGTCGCCGGCCTCCACCGCGCAGTGCCAGGCGTGCTGGTGCTGCTCCAGAGCGGCGTCCCGGTGACCTGCGACGCCCAGCGCCCATCCGTGGAAGTTGCGTTGTTGCGCCTCGGCGCTCACATCGCCCAGTGCTCGCGCGGCATCCACGCCGATTCCGAAGATCTCCGACCATTCGGGGAGTTCCAAGCGGTCGTCGGAGTACCAGTGCATCGACCGGGCGAGTTCCAGGGCCTCGTGGTGCCAGCCGGCCCGGGCGATCTTCCTGGTGGCGGCGAGCCAGTTGGCGTGCTCCTGGTCGAGCCACTCCCGTGCCTCGTCCAGCGAGTCGAAGACGTCGCTCGTCAACTGCCCCGGCGAGAACACCGATCCCGCCGCGCACGCCATGCCCACGAGGTGTTCGAGCACGACCTCGGTCGTGCGGGCCCGCTCCTCGTGCTCGTCCTCCGCCTCCCACCTCTCCCGCGCGAAAAGGCCGAGCAGGTCGTGGAAGCGGAACCGGCGGGCGTGCGACCCGGCGAGCACCATGCTCGCGTCCACCAGCTCGTCGAGCAGCGCGAGTGTCTGCTCTTCGGTCAGTTCCGCCGCGACCTGCACGACCTCGACACCGAAGTCCATGCTCGGCACGGCCGCGAGGCGCCGGAACAGCATGCGGCCGTCGCCCGACAACATGCGGTAGGAGACCTCGAACGCGGAGCGCACCTGCAGATCCCCCGCCGACAACGAGCTGAGGCGGGTGCTCTCGTCGTGCAGTTGCTCGACCAGGTGGCCCAGCGACCAGTGCGGCCTGCTCGCCAGCCTGTTGCCCGCGATTCGCAGCGCCAGCGGCAGGTTCCCGCACAGGGCGATCAGCTCGCGCACCTCGCGGGGCTCGGCCCGGACCCGGTCCTCACCGACAATCGCACGCAGGAGCGCTTCCGAGTCCGCGGCACCGAACGGCGCGAGGTGCATCCAGCGCACCCCCTCCAGCCCGACCAGGGTGCGCCGGCAGGTCACCAGGGTCCGGCAGCCGGGAGCGGTCGCGAGCAGAGGACGGACCTGAGCTTCCGAGGCCGCGTTGTCCAGCAGCACCAGCACTCGCCGCTTCGCGAGCAGTGCGCGGTACCGGCTGGCCTGCTCGGCCTCGCTCGCGGGGATGTCCTGAGACGACACGCCCAGCGCCGAGAGGAGACGCTCGAAGACGGCGCGCACCGGCAACGGCTCTTCGTCCACGCCACGCAGGTCGATGCTCAGACAGCCGTCGGGAAACTCGTCACGCAGATCGTGCGCCGCGGAGGAAGCGAGCACTGTCTTCCCCAGGCCGGGCTGCCCCACGATCGCCACGCTCTGGTTCGCCTGCAGCAGCAACCTCAGCTTCGCGAGCTCGTCCGCGCGACCGACCCGGTCGGTGGGCAACGGCGGCAGCGCGGCCAGCCCGCCGCCCGCGACAGCCGGGCGGCGTCTGCGACCTCGTTCCGCCACGAGGAGGAACTCGGTGCGATCGCTTTCGTCCAGCGCGAGCGCGTCCGCCAGCACCTCCGCCGAACGGCGCTGCGCCGCGCGTGCCCTGCCCTGTTCGAGTTCCCGCAACGCCCGGACGCTGATGCCGGAGAGCTGGGCGAGCCGGTCCTGGCTCAGCCCGGCGTCGCGCCTGTACCTCAGCAGCAACTCCCCGAAGGGCGAACGGCCGTTCTTGTCTCGCACAGGACAACCCTAGTCGTGCACGAAGTCACCGCTGCTCACCCGCGGCCTCCTCCGCCGGCCGGGCGCTGGGCCACGGCCGCAGGACGAGCTTGCCGGCGGCGTGACCGCCCGCGCTCACCTCCTGCGCCTGGGCGGCATCTTCCAACGGGAACGTCCGCGCGACGCGCACCGTCAGCCTGCCTTCGGCGGCGAGGAGGGCGTACTCGCCGAGACGGGGACCGAACTGTGCGCCGGGGCCGGAGAACGTGACGCCCAGTTCGGCCGCCCTCGGGTCGGCGATGGTGACGATCCGGCCGGTGCCGCCGCGCAGCTCGATCGACGTCTCCAGGTCGCCCGCGCCGGCGGCGTCGTACACGGCGTCGACACCCTGCGGCGCGACCGCGCGGACCCGGTTGGCAAGGCCGTTGCCGTAGGCGACGGGGATCGCGCCCAGCGAGCGCAGGTAGTCGTGGTTGCCGGGAGAGGCGGTGCCGATGACCGTGGCGCCGCGGGCGACCGCGAGCTGCACGCCGACGGCACCGGCCACCCCGGCGGCGCCGTGCAGCAACAGCGTGTCGCCCTCTCTGACCCCGAGCGCGTCGAGCACGCGGACCGAGGTCTCGACAGCGACGGGAAGTGCCGCGGCGACGTCCCAGCCGAGATCTGCGGGCTTGGGACCGAAGTCGACGGCCAGCGCGTGTTCGGCGTACGCCCCGGTGACGGTCCAGCCCAGGACCTCGTCGCCGACCGCGACACCGGTCACGCCCTCGCCGACCTCGTCGACGACACCGGCCGCCTCCAGGCCCGGCACCACCGGGAACGGCGGTGCCAGCTGCGGCCTCCACCCGCTGCGGATCTTGTGGTCGAGCGGGTTGACCCCGGCCGCCACGACCTTCAGCCGCACCTGACCCGGTCCGGCGTGCGGTTCGTCGACCTCGGCGAGGCGCAGGACCTCCGGGCCGCCGAACCCGGTGTAAGTGATCGCCTTCATGCACAGCTCCAGTGCTCGTGGCTCAAGGTGGACATCGACGTGGCCGGGACGGCCGATGGCTTCACCAGCGCTTCGACCCGTTCCGGCTCGGAGGCTCAGGAACCAGCCGCGTTCGCGGGCACGACCCAGCCGGTGACTCGGATCCACTCGGCCAGGTCGAGGGTGGCCGGCTCGATCGCCCGGACCGCCGCGAGGTCCGAAGGGTGTTCCGCCGCCGTCGCGAACTGGCGGAACATCGCCCTGTCGAGGTCGCTCGGCAGCACGCTCAGCGGAAGGGCCTCGTACCGTGCCGGGAGCCCGGCGCGCGCACCGAAGGCCGCGGCGATCCGAGGGCCTGCCAGCTCGTCGCCGACGAGCTCGACGACTCCGCCGGGTGCCTTGGCGATGTCGAGCAGGAGCGCGGCGGCGACTCGGCCGACGTCCCTGACCGAGACCATCTTCAGTGCGACGTCCTCCGGCAGGGGCAGCCTCAGCACGATCTCCCCGTGCCGCAGGCTCGGTGCCATCTCCTCCATGAACGGGGCCAGGCGAACCATCACGGCCCTCAGGCCGGTCCTCCTCAGGTACTCCTCGATCACGTGCTTCGAGTCGTGGTGCGGCACGCCCCGCTCCCGGTCCGCGCCGAGGACCGAGTTGAACACGACGCGCGGGACGCGTGCCGCGACCGCCGCGTCGGCGAGCGCGGTACCGATGCGGATCTCCGTTTCGACCTCTTCGAGGTTGTTCGCCTCCGGTGTCATGAAGCAGAACGCCTCGACCGCCGTCAGCGCTGCGGCCAGCGACGCCGGGTCGTCGGTCCGGATGGCCGCCAGCTCGACACCGCGGGCTTCCAGCGCCTGAGCCCGGTCGGATCGCGGGTCGCGGACGAGGGCCCGGACCGTGGCCTTGTGGTCCAGCAGCGCGTCGACCACCGCTCCACCCTGCCGCCCCGTCGCGCCGAAGACCGCGATCGTGCCGGTCGCCTGCGTGCTCATCGCCGTCTCGCCGAGCTTGATCTTGTGTGACATGTCTTCACAATGCGTCCGCAGCGCCAGGCTTTCCACCGGTATCGCGCCAGGTTTTCCCGGTAACCCGCCAGCGTTGGGTTAGCCTCGACCACGTGTCCGACCCCAGCGACGAGCCGAGCTTCTGCACCGACGACGCACCGTTGTCCGCGCCGCTGGCCCACGGCGCCCGCGTGGCCGCGCACTTCCACGACCACGGCCAGCTCCGCTACGCCGCGCGCGGGGCACTGGTGACAGCGACCCGGGTGGGCACCTGGGTGGCGCCGGCCAGTCGGATCATGTGGGTGCCGCCCTTCGCGGTGCACAGCGGCAAGGCTTACGGCGACACGGACCTGCGGGTGCTGTCGCTGCCCGTGACGCTGACCGGACAGCTGCCTGCCGAGCCGTCGGTCTTCGTGGTGAGCGCGCTGCTGCGCGAGGCCTATCTGGCCCTGATGAGCGAGGGCGGGCCGCTGGAGAGCCCTCGCGCGCGGCTGCTGGTCGAAGTCGTGCTCGCCGAGCTCGCCCGCGCCGAACAGGAGGCGCTGCGCCTCCCGGAGCCGGGCGACCGACGTCTCAAGGCGGTCACCGACCTGCTCCACCAGGACCCGGCGAGCCCTGCGACCCTGGCCGAGCTGGGCCACCGCACCGGCACCAGCGAGCGCACCCTGAGCCGGCTGTTCGGCAGCGAGCTGTCGATGAGCTTCCACCAGTGGCGCACCCTGCTGCGCATCCAACGAGCGCTGATCGAGCTCGGCGACGGCACCTCGGTCACCGGCACGGCGATCCGGCTGGGCTGGTCGAACCCCAGCAGCTTCATCGACGCCTTCACCGAGCTGGTCGGTCAGACACCAGGGGCTTATCGCTCGTCGGCTCGGTCCTCGGGTGAGAGGGTGGCGGGGTAGCCAAGGCCAAGACGGAGATCGGCAAGATCAAGCGTGCGGACGCGTCGCACTGAGCGGAGCCGATTCCCTGGCACGAGGCCGTTCGACGGCGACGGTGTGACTGCTGCCGCGGCTAGGCCAGCACCAGTGTCAGCTCGGTGATCCCGCTCAGGATCGAGGACTGCGACCGCGGTGGTGACGCGTCGAGCAGCCGCGTGTTCGGGAAACCCGTTGCCAGGGCGGTCAGGGCCGTCTCGGCCTGCACGAGGGCCAGCTGCTGGCCGGGGCAGTGGTGAGGCCCGTGGCCGAATGCGACGTGGTGGCGGACTGTGCGGTGCAGATCGAACTCGGCGGCGTCGTCCGTCGTGCCCGGATCACGTCCGGCGGCGCTGAGCGAGACCAGGAGGATCTCCCCCGCCGGTACGGTCGTTCCCCCGAACTCCACCGCTTCGCGGGTGACGCGATGGGTCGCGTTCCGAACGGGAGCGTCGTAGCGCAGAGTCTCGTCCAAGGCGGCACGCGCGAGCGTTGGATCGGCGACCAGACCGCGCCAGCGTTCGGGCTGCACCAGCAGTGCGTACATCGTGTTGGCGATGAGACCTGAAGTCGTCTCGTGCCCGCTCACCACCAGCAGGAACAACTGCGCCATGAGCTCATCGGCGGTGAGCGCGTCCCCGTCGACGGAAGCGTGGACCAGCCCGGAGAGCAGGCCGGCATCCGGCTTCGCGCGGACTCGGGCGATCTGCCGCTCGAGGTAGCCCGCCAGGGCGTCGGAGCTGGGAACCGTCCGGTCCCGGTCGTCGAGCACGAGCGCGGTCGTCCACTCGTGGATCTCGTCCCGATCCTCCAGGGGCAGCCCCAGCAGCTCGCACAAGACCGTGATCGGCAGCCGGAAGGTGAACGACCCGACCAGGTCGACCGGTACCTCGACGGGAACAGCCGCCAGCAGGTGCGCGGTCAGCTCCCGCACGCGCGGGCGCAGCATCTCCACCCGCGCCGCGTTGAAGTTCCTCGCGACCAACCGCCGCAACCGCGCGTGGTCGGCTCCGTCCGCGTACATCATCGACGGGCCGTACATCTCCGACAGCCTCACCTCGTCACCGGACTTCGCCAGCTGAGCCCTGATCGCGCCGCGCAGCAGAGCGGACTCCTTGCTGAACCTGGTGGTGTCGGCGAGCAAGGCCCTCGCCTGTTCCACACCGGTCGTGACCACCCACACCCGCGGCCCACCGGGTATCCGCGCCGGATGAACGTCGCCGGCAGCGGCCAGCTCCCGCTCTGCAGCGAAGTTCCCGTAACCGTGGCGGTTCGTGACAAGAGCACTCTCGTCTGGGAAGGGCATCTGGACGTCGCTCCCGTCGCGGAGGAGGTTCGACCGGCCTGGCGCACCAGCACCTGGTCACGGGCTCACTGCATCATGAGCCGACCAGGTGCGGACAGGATCCGACGTTGCTCGAAAGGACACGCTGGACGACCCGAAACGACACGCCGGGCTTTCCAGCGGAGCGTGCGCTAGGTGCGCCAGACGTCGTCGAGGTTCTTGTCGAACATCGTCACGACGGACAGGAGAGCGGCGTCGAGGTCGACGGCGTCCGAATCGAGGAGGACCTGAAGGTGAATTCCCCAGAGCGCGCCGTTGAGCGCCGCTGCGGCCGCACCTTCCTGCCGGGCCGCCGTCGCCGGGTCGACGTGTGCCGGACGCCGCCGCCGCAGGAAGTCCTCGACGCTCTTCCTCCGCCGGGCGAAGTAGTCGCGGTGGTGCTGCCGCACCCCGCCCTGGGCGCCCAGCGCCTTGACGAGAACCTCGAACATCAGCGTCGACTCGCCGCCGTGCAGCAGCACGGCGACCTCGCGGACCACGTCGGCGAGCGGGGAGGCGGACGACTGGCCATCGGCGGCGCAGACGCGTTCGACGACGCGCTCCGCGACGGCCATCGCGAGAGCGTCCTTGTCCCTGAAGTGCCAGAGGATCGAACCGCGACCGATCCTGCACCGCTGCGCGATGTCCGCGAAGGAGGTGTGGGCGAACCCTCGTTCGGTGAAGAGGTCCTCGGCCGCGTCCAGGATGCGACGGCGGCTCTCTTCGGCGCAACGGCGGTCGACGGTGTTCGTGTCGCTCATCGCGCCGCCGATGCGCTGCGCGTCCGGGTCGCGCTCGCGCACTGCCGAGAGGCGGGCCCAGCACCACACGCGGGCGCGGGAAGACCTGGCCGGGCGAACAGTTCCGCGTCTGACGACATCCGGCTCCTCGGGTCGGTCTTCTCCTGCACCCTGTAGTTGCCGATGTACGCCCGAAGTGTTCACAGCACCTGAAAAGAGCTGGTCAGCGCCGAGGACCGAGTCCTCGGACAGTCACCGGTGGGCTCAGCGGCCGAACCGGGACTTCAGCTGCTCGGGGACGCGCTCGCCCTGGACCCGGCTCGCGGCCACCTCGATGCGCCGCAGGTCGTCCGGGTCCAGCTCCACGCCGAGCGCTCCCGCGTTCTCGTCCAGGCGGTGCAGCTTGGTCGTGCCGGGAATCGGCACGACCCACGGCTTCTGCGTCAGCACCCAGGCGAGCGCGGCCTGGGCCGGCGTGGCTCCCCTGTCGCCGGCGATCTGCCGGAGCAGGTCGACCAGCGCCTGGTTCGCCTGGCGCGCCTCGGGGGTGAAGCGCGGCAGCATGCGGCGGAGGTCGTCGTCGGCGAGCGACGTGCGGGAGTCGATCGTGCCGGTCAGGTACCCCTTGCCGAGCGGGCTGTAGGCCACCAGGCCGATGCCCAGCTCCTCCAGGGTGGGAACGATCTCGGCCTCGCAGTCCCGCACCCAGAGCGAGTACTCGCTCTGCAAGGCCGTCACGGGTTGCACCGCGTGGGCGCGCCTGATCGTCGTCGCCCCCGCCTCCGACAAGCCGAAGTGCCCGACCTTGCCTTCCGCGATGAGCTCTCCGACCGTGCCGGCCACGTCCTCGACGGGCACCTCCGGATCGACGCGGTGCTGGTAGAGGAGGTCGATGTGGTCCGTTCGCAGCCGCCGCAGCGAAGCCTCGGTCACTCGGCGGATCTGCTCGGGCCGGCTGTCGACCCCCGACACCGGGGTCGGTCCGTCCTCCCCGTGCCTGATGCCGAACTTGGTGGCGATCACCACCCGGTCGCGGACCGGCGCCAGCGCCTGGCCGACCAGCTCCTCGTTCGTGAAGGGACCGTAGACCTCGGCGGTGTCGAAGAAGGTCACGCCGCGGTCGACCGCGGCCCGCAGCAGCCTCGTCATCTCGGCCGGGTCCGGGGCCGCGCCGTAGAAGAAGCTCATGCCCATGCACCCGAGTCCCAGGGCCGAGACTTCCAGGTGCTGCCCGAGCGTGCGTACCTGCACTGGAGTGCTCCCTCGTGAAGATCGTCCGTTCGCGTTGACCAGCGAACCCGTCACAGGACGTTAGGTCCGTGGCGCGGGCGGCGGTGAGACCCTCTTGGTACAGGTACTGCCGGTGCCCCCTTCGGCTGTGGCGACGAGCCCGCGGACTCGGATCGACCGCACGGTCCACTCCCAGCTCCGTTGGACGAACGAATCATCCGGGCTCCGGCAAGAGGTGACGGGCGAACCAGTCGAGCACCTGTCCCGGCCGGCGCTGGAACTCCAGATACCCGTCCCAGCGGGCCGTCGAGCCTTCGATCCAGCTCAGGCGCTTGTCGGCGACCGGGATGTTGTCGAAGATCGCCTGCACGTCCTCGGGCACGGTGAGGACGTCATCGCGCACCTGGTAGACGTACGTCGGGACGGTGCACTGCTCGGCCCAGGTCCGGGTGGCCCGGGCGGCGAAGCCGATGCCGGTGGCCAGCCGGACTCGCCGCTCGAGTTCCTCGGGGTCTTCGTGCACGCCTGCCAGGGCGAGCACCCGCCCCAAGATGACCTCCTCGGTGACCGGTTGCGGCCCGGCCAGGCAGCGGACGTTCGCGAACGCCGCGGGATCGAGCGTCATCGCGTACAGCGTCGCGTTGAAGCCCAGGCACCGGCTGAACAACCCCACCGCCGAGTGCCGGGTGTCCGGCCGGCTCGCGGCATAGCTCAGCGAGCCCAGCACGTCGCGGGCCTCGAACATGCCGGACGAGGCGATACCGCCGTTGCCGGTGCCGCTCAGCCCGTGACTGCGCAGGTCGTAGGTCAGCACGTGGTAGCCGGCCCGGTGCAGGATCGCCAGGTCGTGGGTGAAGTCGACCTCGACGTCGTTGCCGCTCGGCCCCCAGATGGACTTCCACGGCTCCAGGTGCGAGGGCAGACCGGACCGGGTGAAGTACATCGGGTGGTTGACGATGACGAGGCGGTCGGAACCGGGTGCCGGGATGAACCACCCCTCGAGAGGGACCCCGTCCGCGGAGGGGAACGTGACGTCCTCGTACTCAAGTCCCTGCTCCGACGGATAGTGCATGATCGGCGATCGGGGAAGCCTGCCCAGCGCCGTGACGATGGCGTCCAGGACGTGCCCGGCGTGGTCGTCGGCCATCACTCGGCCCCGAGTTGGTGCCGCAGGGCGAAGAAGTCCTCCAGGTGCCAGGTGCCGGCGATCTTGCCGTCCGCGATCTGGTGGAAGTCGAACGCGCGGAACGCCACGGTCCGGCCGGTCGGCGCGATGCCGAGGATCTCGCCCCGGTGCGTCCCTGTTGCCAGGACCCGCACCGCCACCCGCTCGCCGGACACGACGAGGTCCTCGATCTGGACGTCCAGGTCGGGGAAGGCCGACCGCAGGAACGCCACGGTGCCGAGGTACCCGTCGATCCCGGCCGGCGTGCCTGGAGGAAGCGGGATGTCCCGCCAGTCGTCCGCGAGGTAGTCACCGGCGGCACTCACGACGCCGGTGGACATCGCCGCGTAGAAGCGGCGCACCAGCATCTCCGGGTCCACGACCGGGGCCGGGGAGAACCCGTCCAGGACGACCAGCCGGCGGTCCAACGCGGTGGCGGCGATCCTGCGGGCCTCTGCGTACTCGGCCGAGTCGTACCAAGTGCGCAACTGCTTCTCGTCGGCGAACTCGATGATGACGGCGAGTTGGTCCTGCGGCCAGTCACCCTCGACCACCTCGGCCGCGGAGGCGAGGACGAGGAACTTCCCCCCGTGCGCGGCAACCGAGGACTGAGCGATCTCGGCGTATTTCTGAGCGCCCTCACTGTCGAGGACTTTGACTTCGGTCAAGCTGTAAACGGCCACCTGAGCTCTGCTTTCCCGGTTGTGGAATGCTGCTTTCGTCGTTCACGAAGTCTGTTCGGCGCAAGGAAAGAACGGAAACGACGATCAGTGATGAAGTCACAACCACGAGGTCTCGGTGCCTGAGCTGAAGCAGTTGCGAGTTCTGGTGGCGGTGGCCGACGAACTGAACTTCACCAGGGCCGCGGCGAAGTTGTTCATGACTCAGCAGGCGGTGTCCAAGGTGATCCGCCAGGTCGAGCACGAGCTCGGCGCCGAGCTCGTGGCGCGGTCCACCCACGCGGTGCGGCTCACAGCAGCGGGCGAGTCCCTGGTCCACGACGCCCGGCGGGTCCTGCTGCTCGTCGCCGCCGCGGTGGATCGGGTCCACGAGATCGCCGCCGCCCGCGCGGGCACGGTCCGGGTCGGCGTCTCCCCCGCTCTGGGACCGGGTGAACGCGACGCGGTGGTCGACGCCCTGCGCGACCGCGCCCCCGGCCTCACCGTGGCGCTCAACGAGCTGCGACCGGAGAAGGTCTTGACCGAGTTGCAGTCCCGCGAGATCGAGCTGGCCGTCGTCCGCATCGCACCGGACTCCCCGGCTCTGGACAGCGCCGCACTGGCGATGACTCCGACCCGCCTCTACGTGCCGGCAGGACACCGCCTCGCGGCGCGAACGACCCCCGTGCCCGCGGTCGAGCTCGATGGTGAGCGGCTGCTGGTCTGGAGCCCACCCGGTACCCCCCTGACCGACCTGATCGTCAGCCGTCTCGCCGAGTCCGGTGCGGCGGTGCAGCCCCTGATGTCGCTGACCACGGGCATGGCCTCCGCCCTGAACGACCTGACCGAACTCGCCGCTGTCGCGATCGCGCCGGAAGGCTGGCACCTCCCCGGACGCACGGTCGAGCTCCACCTCGCCGAGGACGTCCTGCTGCCCTTGGTCGTCGTCTGGCCCGCCGGTGGATCCACCACCACCGTCGACCGGCTCCGCGCGGCGTTGCCGATCACCGGGCAGGACGACGCGACGAGATGATCCACCGCCGAGCGCTTCTCGACCGGGACCCGGTGGCGTGAGCCGTCTGTCCGTTGTGGACGCTCTGGCTGCCGCCGTGAAGGCGGTCCGGCTTCGTCAGGTTCTCGATCGAGTCCGGCGGTGCCCGAAAGATCTTCCACGCCTGCCCGAACGCCTCTGATCGGGCGGGCGCGAGCATCCTCACCGATATCAGTGCCGTCTCCTCAGGTCGTAAGGCACGTAACGATGTGAGGAGATGCTCATGGGCAGGCAACGGGTGGAACGGGTCCTGGTGACGGCCGCGCTGATCGCCGCCGCGGCGGCGACGGCGGCACTGCCGGCTTCCGCCGGCCAGGACTCGCCACCGCAGTGCGCGGCGGGCGACCTCACCGTCAGGATCGCCGAGGGGCACTCCCCGAGCCCGGCCACCAGCAGGTTGTTCATGGTGGAGTTCAAGGGCCGTGAGGGCGTGGACTGCCAGCTCAGCGGCGGGCTGTCCAACGTCCGGTTCTTCGACGGCGCGAACCAGCAGATGATCGTCCCCTTCCTCAACTACCACCACCTGACGCCGCCGCACGAGAAGGTCCACGTCGGCGAGTACGGCGCGGCTTACGTCTACATCAAGGCGCCGAAGACCGGCAGCATCGGCTTCCCGGTGGCCAGGATGTCCTTCGACGTGCCCACCGCGCCGAAGTCCGAGATGAGCACCACGTGGCCGAGCACCGTCAACGGGCCGCTGGAGTTCGGGAAGATCATGAACGGCGTGAGCTGACCGGCTGATGACCGGCTGCCGGCCGGTGCGGCTCGCGCCGGCCGGCAGCGGGGACCGCCGCGCACCAGGCCAGGAACCCCAGTGCCAGCCACACGTAGCTGTTGCCGATCAGGTGCTGCCACCACGCCCACGCCAGTTCGCGGTCCCCCGCCGACGGCAGCAGCCAGTGCGGGCCGACCGCGAACACCACCGCGACCGCGATCCGGACCCGGCCGTGCAGGACGAGCAGGGCCGGTGCGACCCACACCCAGTGGTGCGACCACGACACCGGTGAGACCAGCAGTCCGGCGGCGGCCACGGCCAGCAGGGCCGTGAGGTCGTCGCGCAGGCGGGGCAGCGCGAACGCGGTCACGGCGAGCACGACCAGGCACAGCGCGATCCACAGCGGTTCGGGGGCGCCGAGGCGGAACAGCAGGCCGCGCAACGACTGGTTGGCGGTGTAGGCGAGGCCGCCGACGCGCTGCGGGTCGAGCACCGCGTGGAACCAGAACCGCGCCGACTCGCCCGGTGCGACCGCCCAGCCGAGCAGACCGGCTCCGGTGAAGGTGGCGATGGCGGTCAGCGCGGGCCTCCACCGCCCGCGGGACAGGAAGTACAGCACGAAGATCGCCGGGGTCAGCTTGATCGCGGCGGCGAGGCCCACGAGCAGTCCGCGCGGCCACGGGGTGCGCGGCAGCAGGCAGTCCAGCACCACCAGGCCGATCAGGACCGTGTTGATCTGGCCGAGGTCGGTGCCGCCGCGCAGCGGTTCGAGCAGCAGGCAGCCGGCGGCGAGACCGAACCCGGCTCTGGGCAGGGAGAAGCGCGACGCCGCCACGTGGCAGGCCGCGGTGAACGACGCGATGCCCGCCGCGGTGAAGAGGACGGCGGCGACCGGCAGCGGCAGCGGGCTCAGGCCGCTGAACAGCACGGCGGCGAACGGCGGGTAGGTGAACGGCAGACCCCGGGGGCCGGGGAAGTCCGCGGCGTACAGGCCCGTGCCGGACCACAGCACCTCGCCGCCCGCCAGGTACACGCGCAGGTCGAGGACGCCGGAACCGAAGCTGCGCGCGAAGACCCAGACGAGCAGGCAGCACGCGACGGCGGCCCACACCCGCCGGAGGTCGATGCGCGTCATCACGTCGTTCACCGCGACACCGCCGCACGCCGGCGCCGCGCGACCGCCAGCACCGCCGCCGCGGCCACGGCGGCCACCACGGCTCCGGCGCTGTTGTTGAGGAAGTCCTGGGTCTCGCACAGGCCCCGGCGGGTGAGCGGCTGCACGACCTCGATCGCCGCGCTCAGCGCGATCGCCGACACCAGCACGGCCCACGGCTTGCGCGTGGCCAGGACCGCGAAGAGCACCAACGGCACGAACAGCAGGGCGTTGAGCAGTTCCGACGAGCCGTGCAGGGAGAAGGTGTTGAGGTGGCAGAACCCGTCACGGCCGGCCCAGTCCGGCAGGGTGCGCGAGAACGTCACGCCCAGCACGACACCGAGCGAGATCCCCGCCAGTGCGGCGGGGCCGGGCCGCCACCGGTACCGGCGTGCGGCGAACCACGCTGCCGGCCCCAGCACGACGATCCCCGCCACCACACCGGCCGCGATCAACGGGTTCGACAGCGCCGAGACCACCTCGTCGAGCACCCAGCCCAGCTGTTCCACCACAGGAAACCCCTTGTCCACAACGAAGTCCGTTGTGGACAAGGCTGCTGCCGGAGCAGGTGCGGGCGGATCGGCCGCAGGGCCGGAGGATCATGGCCGGGTGGCCCGCCCCGCGCTCCGGACCGGCCGTTCGGCCGAGGTCAGTCGGCCACCACGTGCGCGCGGAACGCCCACGCCACGATCTCCACCCTGTTGCGCGCCTTGACCTTAGCCTGCACCGACGCCAGGTGGGCCTTGACCGACGAGACCGAGAGCTGCAGCGCGGCGGCTATCTCGTTGTTGCTCAGGCCTCGGGAGACCTGGCGGACGACGTCGAGCTCGCGCGGGTTGAGCAGGCCGGCGGCGGCGTGGTCGACCGGTTTCGGCGCCCTGCGCAGGACCCGCAGCACCACCTGCGGTGACACCAGCACGTCGCCGCGGGCGGCCGACCTGACGGCCTCGACCAGCAGGCCCGGGCTCGCGTCCTTGGTGAGAAAACCGCACGCGCCGAGGTCGAGCGCCTTCTGCAGCACGTCGTCGCTGTCGAACGTCGTCACCACCACGACGCGGGTGTGCGGGGCGAGCCGCCGGGTGACCTCCAGGCCGTCCAGACCCGGCATCCGCACGTCGACCAGGCACACCTGCGGCGTCAGCTCCTTGGCCCGCTGCACGGCGCTGATGCCGTCCGGGACGTCCGCGACGACCTCCACGTCCGGTTGCGCCTCCAGGATCAGGCGGAAGCCCATCCGCACCATGTCCTGGTCCTCGGCGATCAGCACGGTGATCACGCCCGCACCTCCAGCGGCAGCTCGGCGGTGACCAGCCAGCCCTCACCGGTGGGGCCCGCGAAGAAGCGCCCGCCCAGCTCGTCCACCCGTTCCCGCATGCCCACCAGCCCGAACCCGCCGGAGTGGGCCGGTCTGCCCGTGCCGTTGTCCACCACGGACAGCAGGACCGCCGTGGCGGTGCGGCGCACGTCGACCTCGACGTCCGTGGCGTCGCGCGCGTGCTTGCGGATGTTGGTGAGCGCCTCCTGCACCAGCCTGAGCACCGACCGCGCCAGCTCCGGCCGCACGTCGCCGCCGAGCTCGACGGTCGCGCGCACGGGCAGCCCGGACTTCTCGGCCACCTGGTGCAGGTCGGCCGTCAGGTCGCCGGTCGCGGTGGTGGTTCCGTTGGCGCGCAACGTCCTGACCATCGCCCGCATCGCGCCCAGCGCGTCCGTGCCGCCGTCGACGATGCCGGGCAGCAGCGAGCACGCCTTGGCCTGGTCGGCCTCCGCGACGACGAGCGCGGCCTGGGCCTGCACCAGCATGCCGGTCACGTAGTGCGCGACGACGTCGTGCAGTTCCCTGGCCATGTCGAGTCGTTCCTCGCTGCGCGCCCGGTCCGCCGCGGCGGCCGCGGTCACCGCCTCGACCCGGTCCCGGAACCGCAGCACCGCACCGCCGCCCACGCCGACGAGGAAGAGCGGCAGGACGAGCAGCGCGTTCGCGAGCCGGCCGAGGTCGAAGTCGGCCCTGATCACCGCGGCGTGGACGCTGACCAGCACCAGCGCGCCCACGGCGAGGGTGGCCGGCAGCGGCGGCACCTTCCAGACCAGCAGCAGGACCAGCGCCAGCACCACGGCCGCTTCCGCGATCCGCGCCGGCGGGGTGCCGAGGCCCGGCGGCGTGCCCACCCCGGTGCCGTCCGCGAAGACCGCACGGCTGAACCCGCTGACCAGGCCGGTGACGACGAAGACACCCGCGCACACCGCCGCCGTGACCAGCACCGGCAGCACCTGCGTTCGACGGTTGAGCAC
>NZ_JBHXCW010000118.1:0-23552 GCF_042725365.1 Lentzea sp. NPDC060358
AGTCGTCATCGCGTGGACTTCGCAATTCCGGGAACCCACCCAGGCGTTCGTGCTGTCATGACGAGACGGACCCGCCGGACGGCGGTGCGGTCCTGTTCGGGAGTGCGTGAGCGCAGGGGGTGGCCGTGCAGCCAGTGGACGGCGCGTGGAGTCGGGCGTCGATGCGGTCGATGACCGAGAGCATGCGGGGCTTGAAGAACGCTGCCACGTCGGGCGCGTTCACGGTCAGTCCCGAAGGTGCTCAGGCCTACATCACCGCTGTCCAACGAGCCCTGGACGACGTCATGACCACGGAGCAGGACCTGCGAGAGGTCGTGGAGGAAACCCCGCTCGGCACCAGTCTGGATGGCCAGGCGATGAGCCGGTACAACCAGGAAGGTGCCCTGGGCGGCGCGGGAACCATCGGCATCGTTCCGGCGATCGAGCAGCTGAAAGTTGCTCTCGGCGACGCGCTGGAAGCGATGAAGACGATTCTCCAGACCTACGAGAACGTCGACAGCGATAACGCGACCTCCATCAGAAATTCCACTGAAAGCTATTGGTGATCATGAGTGTGAAGTTGCGCGTCGTCCTTCCGGTTGTCGTTCTCGGATTCGCGCTCACCGGTTGCTCGAGCCACGAGCCCGGAAAAGCGACCGCCGGGGACTCGCCGCCCACGACGTCCGGGAGTGCACCTGCTCCGTCGTCCGGCAGCAGTGGCATCGCCGCTGTCGAACCGTGTTCGTTGTTGAAGTCGGAGGACATGGCGAAGCTCGGCCTGACGCCCGCGGAGAGGGTGGACGCGAACAGCTGTCAGTGGCGTACTCCGGACAGGACGCTCGTGAGGCTGAACACCTATCCCGCGCTGGGTATGAAGGACATCGTGCCCGGACCGCAGTCGGAGCTCTCCGACCTCGAGGTGGGCACGCACAAAGCCAAGCTGATCAAGAAATCGCTCACCAGCACGGCTTGCGCGATGTCCATCGAGCTGACGTCCTCTTCTCGCGTCGACATCAACGCGACGGGGATGAAGCTGGAGGCGACCTGTCCAGCGGTGCAGATCGTCGCCGAGGCGATCGAGCCCAACCTGCCGTAGCTCGGAGGGGGAGTCATGACAGATCCGGACGGGGCGACCGGTCCGCAGAGCGTGCCGCAGCCGGACGGCCAGGCACGGCAGACCACCTACGCGGGGGACCGCGAGGAGCAGAGCCGGGAGCTCCTGGAGCAGGTCGAGACGTACCGTCCGCCGATGAGCAGTGCGGGCACGTACTACCTGGGGTATTCGCACGAGCAGCTCAAAGCCATGGTCACGGACCACATGGACCCCGCCACGGCGGACGCCCAGGGGGCCGCGTTCAACCGGATCGGCAGCACGCTGGCCACCCTGCAAAGAGATCTGCAGAACGCGACCACGGTCGCGGGCGATTCCTGGGACGGCGTGGCGGCGGGCAATGCGCTGGGGTACTTCACCGATGTCGCCGTGTGGTCCGGCAACACGGCTCAGGCCGCGCAGCTCACCGGCAACCAGCTGTCCCAGCAGGGGGCGGCCGCGAGCCTGGCGAAGAACAGCATGCCGGAGCCGGTCCAGTACAGCACCGCGGACGCGTTGAGCGACTTCTTCTCCGCTCCTCCCTGGGCCTTGGTCGACACGATCGACAAGATCCAGGAGAGGTTCGACCAGAAGCAGAAGGCCCACGAGGAAGCCGCCGAGGTCTTGACGGCCATGTCGAGCAGCTTCCAGCAGTTGGGTGCCACGACGCCCGCGTTCGCGCCGCCGCCCACCATGGCGGACAGCAGCGGCTCCACGTCCACGTCTGCTCCGGCGTCCGCCGGTACTGCACCGGCGTCCGCCGGCCCTGCACCGATGTCCACCGGCCTTGCTCCGACGTCCGCCGGCCCTCCCCCGACGTCCGTCAGCCCTCCTCCGACGTGGCCGTCCGCCCCTGCGGGCAGCACTCCGACCGGCGGCTCCACTCCGCCGAGCGGGGTGGGGCAGGGCGGTGACCACGGCTCGACGAACCTGACGCAGGCCGGTTCCGGAGGGTCGTACCCGCCAGGAGGGCGGCCTGGGCCGTCGGGCCAGAGCGGCCTGAACATCCCCCACGGCCTTGGCAGCACGGGGATTCCCGTCGGACCGATCGGTTCGGCGCACCCCGGCCTGGCTGCACCGACCGGCCCCGGTCTCCCCGGTCGCCAGGGTCCTGGTGGTGGCCGTCCGGGCGGCGGCGCTGGTGGCGGCGGCGCCACCGGAGGCGGTGGTCGTGCGGGCGGTGTTCCTGGCGTGCCGGGCGCCTTCGGCGGAGCGACGGCGGCCAAGGCGGGCTTCGTGCCCGGCGGATCCGCCGGGGTCATGGGCACCCAGCAGGGCGGGTTCGGTCCCTCCGGCTCGGGTGCCGCGGGGCGTGGCGGCCCCTCCGGCGCAGGCGGCCCGGTCGGCGGAGCGGGTGGAGGCGCCGGCAGGGGGCAGGGCGAGGAAGACCTGGAGCACAGAGCCCCGTCCTACCTCGTCGAGGCGGACGACGTCTTCGGTGACAGCACGATGGTCGCGCCACCGGTGATCGGTGGGTGACGGTGTACTCGTTCTCGTTGTCGCACGCGGCTGCCGACGTCCTGTGGGAGGACCTCGGGCTCGGTAGCCGCCCGTACCCCTTCGACTTCCCCCGCTTCGGGCAGTCCGACGACGAGCGGCGCAGCATCCGCAACGCGGTCTACCGCGATCTGGGCGACCGGGGTCTGGTGCGCCGGGGCCGAGTCGTGGGAGAGGTCGAGGAAGCGCTGACCTTGCTGGTCCGCTTCGAGTTCGGGGTCAACGCCATCGCGATGGTCGACCCCGGCCGCGACGTGCCGTTGCTCGCCAGAGGCGGGGCGGCCGGCGAACAGGCCGCGCTCGCCGTGCTGGAGGACCGCGTGATGGAGGTCGGCCTGGTCAGCGCGTCGCAGCTCGTCCGGTCCGTCGTGGACCTGGTGCCGGACGAGCGGCCAGGCCCGGGACAGTCGGTGAGCGTGCCGAGGCCGGTCGAGGAGCAGCCGGAGCGCGGGCGGGACGAGGACTTCCAGTCCTCCTACCTGAGCAGCGTTCGCACCTGGTCACCCGCCTCGTCGCAGACCCGCGCGCTGGAAGCGATCTCCCGGCGACCGCGCTCGCGGGTCGGGCAGTTCGGTGTCGTGGCGGGGAACCGCGGCGGGCGGGAACTGCGCGCGCCGCAGATCGCGTGGTTCGACACGGACCAAGGTCGTTACCTGACGCAGAAGAGGAAAGGCGCCGACGGTCGGGACTGGTTGGTCCAGGCCCCAGCCGACAACGCGCGCATCGCCGCGCAACTCGCGAGTGAGCTCAGCGTGCTGAGGGGCTGACGGTTTCGGCCGACGACCACGCCTGCGGCCGGTTGGGCTAAGTTGCTCGGCGTGAGCCCGCAGAGCAAGTCCCGCAAGCGCAAGCAAGGCAAGGCACCCGGCCGCCGGCAGGAGCAGCAGTCCCCCTACGGGGCGTTGCTCGAGTCGGCGGCCGCGCTGCGTTCGGAGTCGTGGCTGCTCGCGGACGCGTGGGCGAGCGAGCTCTACGCCACGCTCTGGCTGGCAGGCTCCGGCACCGCACCGATGGTCGACGCTCTGAAGAAGATGGACGACCCGGCCGCGCTCACCGCGTTGCGCGCGCTGTCCGGTGTGGGCTCGGCCGAGGACCGGACCGCCGCCTTCGCCGCCGCGGAAACCGTTGCGGCGCGCGGGATCGCGGAGCCCTCCTGGTACGTCGCCGGTGCGGCGCTCGAGTTCCGCGACGCGTTCCTCGTCACGAACCTGCTGGGCGACGTCGAGGTCGTCGCGATCACCCAGGACCGCGCGAACGCCTCGGAGACCGTGCTGTTCATGCGCCAGCCGGTGCTCGGCGCCACCGCCATCGAGCTCTTCTCGACGCCGGAGGAGGGCACCGTGGCGCTGCTGGAGGACATGATCGCCTCGACGCCCGAGGCGTTCCGCGACGAGATCACGCCGTTGAGCGCCAGTGACGTCTTCGACCGCGTGTGGCCCGACGTCGAGCAGTTCTGGGAGGACGGGCCCGACGAGGAGGCCGAGGAGGGCCTGATCGGGTCCGAGGACGTGCGGCACCCCGTCCAGCTGATCGCGCTGGCCGACGCGCGGGTCAGCGCGCTGGTGCCGGACGAGTACGAGATCCCCGCCGTCGCCGAGGAGCGGGCGGACGAGGTGGTCGAGGCGTTCCTGGCGTCGCGGCACGGGATCGCCGACACCGGGGCGGCGCGGGCGTTCGCGCGGGTCGTCACCTCCGCCGCCGTGGAGCAGAACCGCGACCCGGTGGTGTACGGGCCGGCGTCGCTCACCGCGGTGCTGATCCTCAACGTGGCCGCGAGGCTGCACGTCTCGGACGCCGATCTGGCGCTGTTCCCGGAGATCGTGCGCGCGTGGGCCTACTTCACCGCGGACGCGCGGAACCTGCCGCACGACGAGGCGCGGGCGGCCTGGGACGACGAACTGCCCACCGTGCTCGCCGAGTTCTCCGAGGCCTACGCCGATCCGGAGCTGGTGGCAGAGCGCGATGGGCAGTTCCGCTGAGCAGGGTTGACTAGAGGTCGTCGTCGCCACCGTAGCCGGGCATCCGGCCGGTGACGACGAAGACCGTGCGCTTGGCGACCGACACGGCGTGGTCGCCGTAGCGCTCGTAGAAGCGGCCGAGCAGCGTCACGTCGACCGCGCTCGGAACGCCGTGCTGCCAGTCCTTGTCCATGATCACCGAGAACAGGTGGCGGTGGATGTCGTCCATCGCGTCGTCCTCTTCCTCGAGGCCGCGGGCGCGGTCGAGGTCCTTGTTGCGGATGATCTCCGCCGCCTCCTGGGCGAGCTTGACCGCGATGCGGCCCATCTCGCTGAAGTACGGCTGGACGTCCTCCGGGATCGCCGACGCCGGGTGGCGGCGGCGCGCGGCCTTCGCCACGTGCAGGGCGAGGTCGCCCATGCGTTCGACGCTCTCGGCGGCGTGGATCACCGCGAGCACGGTGCGCAGGTCGGTCGCGACCGGTGCCTGCAGAGCGAGCAGCGCGTACGACTGCTCCTCGATGCTGGAGCGGACGTCGTCGACCTTCTGGTCGCCGCTGATGACCTGTTCCGCGAGGCCGAGGTCGGCCTGCAACAGGGCAGCGGTCGCGTTCTGCATCGCCTCGGCGACCATGCCGGTCATGTCGGCCAGTCGTTCGGCAAGCTCTTCTAGCTGGTCGTGGTAGGCCTCGCGCATGGCGCTCAGCCTACGTCCCGACCATCGCGGCAGCGACATGCCAGGATGAACCCGAGGTGAACCCCAGGCGAATCACTTCGCCGCGCAGGGGTCCTGTGCCGCGTTCACAATGGACAGATCCTTGCCGGGTTCTCCCTGGTTCTGCGGGGTGCCCTGCTGGTTGCCGCTCTGCGGTGCCACGACCTTGTCGTCGAAGTTCTTGCCGAGCGTCAGCTGGACGGCGCCGCCCATCTCCGGTGCCTCCACCAGTTCCGCGCTGGGCACGGCGGCCTTGAGCGTGGCCGCCTTGTTCTCGTTGCCCTTGGCGTACCTGATGACGGTCTTCGGCGAGTCCGGCGCGTTGCCGCGCGACGCGACCTTGAAGCCCTTCTGCTGCAACGCGTTCGCCGTCCGGTCGGCCGCGCCGCCGTTCGTCGGGTCGCCGTTGAGCACCTGGATCGTGACTTCCTTGGGGTCGCCGACCGTGCCGGGCTGCTGCTGGGCGGGAGGGGTGTTCTCACCGGGCTTGGACTCGGTGGGCTTCTCCTGCGGCAGCGGCGTTCCGTCGATGATCGTCTGGAACAACGCCTTGATGTCGTCGTCCTTGAGGCGCTCGATGTTGTCGTCGTTCGACAGCGTCGGGCCCTCGTCGGTCCAGTGCGGCATCGTCACGAACGACACGCGGCCCGCGTCGATGCTCTGCAACGAGTTCGCGAGCTCCAGCAGCGAGGCGACGTCGATGTTGTCGCCGACCGTCGACTTCGTGAGCGCGTTGATGAAGTTGTTGAGCTTCGTCGGGCTCAGCAGCACCTCGTTCGACAGCGCCTGGCGCAGCATCGCCGACAGGAAACCCTGCTGCCGCTTGATGCGGTCGAAGTCCGTGCCGCTGTCGCCCTTGGCCTGGACCTTGCGGGCGCGGACGTACTGCAGCGCCTGGTCGCCCTTGAGGACGTGCTTGCCGGGCTTGTCGATGACCACGCCGAGCTCTTCGTCGACGATCTTCGTCGGGGTGCAGATCTCCACCCCGCCGATCGCCGTCGACATCTCGCGGAAGCCGATGAAGTCGATGCTGACGAAGTGGTTGATCTTCAGGCCGGTCATCTGGGTCATCATGTTGGCCACGCACTCGGGCCCGCCCTCGGCGTACACCGAGTTCGCCATGACGTCCGCCGCCGGAGCCAGCGGACCGGCGTACTGTCCGTTGTCCGAGTTCCAGGAGCGGCAGGCGGGACGCGCGACGCGCACGTCACGCGGCAGCGACACGACCACCATGCGCTTCCGGTCGGCCGGGATGTGCGCGAGCATGATCACGTCCGACCGCGCACCCTTCTCCTGCGCCTCGGTGCCGACGTTGTCGCTCGCCTTGGCGCCGGCCCTGGTGTCCGATCCGACCAGCAGGAAGTTCTCGTCGCCGAGCTGCTTCTCCGCCTGCTGCACGGCCTGCGAGTTGCCGCCGAGCGCGTCGATCTTCTGGATCTTGGAGTCGGCCCACTGCATCGCGGCCCAGCCGATGCCGGTCGACGCGAACACCGCGGCCGCGGCGGCGACCGCCGAGATCTTGGCGCCGCGCATCAACCTGCGCTGCTTGGGCGTGCGACCGGGCAGCAGCTTCGGCTTGCCCTCGTCGTCGGTCTCGGGCTCGACGGCGACGGGTTCGGCGTACTGGGTCGCCTCCTCGTCCTCCTCCTTGACCCACGGCATGAGCTTGGCGCGCCGCTCCTTGCGCTGGCGCTCCTGCTCGAGCAGCTCGTCGTGCACCGCGGAGAACCGCGCGAGGGTGTGGTCCACCTCGCGGCGCTTCTTCACGTCGTCGCCGATGGCCTCCATCTCGGTGGTGAGGCTCAGCGGGTCCATCTCTTCGCGCTTCTCGACCTTGGCCACGCCCGCCGCCGAGGCGATCTGGGTGGCCTCGGGGCCGGGACCGTCGGCCGGGGGCTCCTCCGGCACGTCGGGGGACCCGAGCCGGTTGGAGATGCCACCGCCACCCGCGCCGGGCATCGGGCGGGGACCGCTCGACTCCGCCCGCGGGGGCATCGGCCGGGGGCCGCTCGACTCGGCGCGCGACGGCATCGGGCTCCGGCCCGTCATGTCCCCGGCCGGGGGCATGGGGCGGCGGCCCGCGGCGTCCGGCCCCTCCGCGGGGGCCTGGGGTCGCGCGATGCTGTTCGAGGACGGCGCTTCGCCCGCCAGCAGGCGCCGCGGTGCGGGACCGTCCTGGGCGGGAGGCCGCGGGAGGCCGGGGTGCGCCGACTCGGGAGCCGGTGGCCTCGGGATGGCGTTCTGGGAGGCCGGGTCGCCGGGTGCCGGCGGGCGCGGGATGGCGCCCGACGACGGCGCGTCGCCGGGGGCGAGCCTGCGCGGCGGGGCACCGCCGGCGTCGGGCCTGCGCACGGTGCCGGTGGGCATGCCCGCCTCGGGTGCGCCGGGCGCGGGACGCCGGGGGATGCCGTTCGCGGACGGGGCGTCGCCGGGCGGCATCCGCCGCGGGTCACCGGGGGCCGGTGGCCTCGGTCCGGCGTTCTTCGCCGCCGGGTCGCCGGGTGCGGGTGGGCGCGGGACGCCGGCCGACGACGGCGCGTCGCCGGGAGGGATCCTGCGCGGCGGTGCGCCGTTCGGGCCCAGCTCGCCGGGCGCGGGACGTCGCCTCGTGCCGGTCGCGTCCGCCTCGGGGCCGGGGCGCCGGGGTGCCGCACCGGGCTGCGGGCGGGGCTGCAGGCCCGTTCCGTCCGGTCGCGGCCGCGGGCCGGTCTGGTCGCCGGGAGGCCGCACACCGCTGTTCGGAGGCCCTGCGGGGGCGTCCGGCACGCGTCGCCTGCCGGTTTGCTCGCCCGCGAAGCCCTGCGGTGCCTGCTGCTCCGGCCGCGGGCGCGTACCCGTCTGCTCACCGGGCCGGTGAGCAGGGGGCGGCTGCTGCCGCGGTGCCTGGGGCTGCTGCGCCGGCGGGTCCGGCAGCGCACGGCGGCCGGTGGCGGGTGGGTCCGGCAGGGCACGCCTGCCTGTCGTGGGAACGTCGGGCGAGCTCGGCGGGACGGGCCGGGGGATGTTCGTCCTGCTGTGCTGCTCGATGAGGTCCGAGACGCTCAGGCCCCCAGAGCCTTCCATCGAGCGACGTCTACGGCCGGTCGGCTGGTCGTGCTGGGGATCCTGATCACCGCGGGAAGAGGGGCCGCCACGTCGGGGGTCGTCGGGCACCCAATCTCCCTTCTGGATCAGAGGCAAAGGTGGATCGTCATTACGAAGTGACGACGACCGGGACACAAGGGTTGCATCACCGGCGTGTCAGTTGCGCCCGCGATACTACGGATGTAGCCGACTTCTGACGACCACTCCGGGTGATACAGCTGCGATCAGTACGCGATTACGCGCAGTCTGCCTGCCCTGAACGGGTGAGCCAGCTCACTCAGTAGTAACCGAGAACACGTGTCTCTTCGATGGCACGCCTGCCCGCGGCAGCGCCTGCCAGGCGAACCCGTCCGTCGGCACGGTACGCCACGGCGTTGCGACCTGACTGCTTGGCCGAGTACAGGAGGCTGTCGGCGCGCAGCAGCTGTTGCTCGGCGCTGACCGCCGGCCGCTCCGGCGCCTCGTCCGCGGGCGGCTCGTACGCGAGGCCCGCGGAGACCGTCACGCGCAGGCTCGGGGCGATCTCCTGCCACGCGTGACGCTCGACACGTTCCCGTGCCGCCTCGGCGACCTCGAGCGCCGTCGCGGCGTCGACCCTGGGCAGCACGAGCACGAACTCCTCGCCGCCGTAGCGGGCGCAGAACGCGTCCTCGGGCAGGTCCTGCTGCAGCAACTCCACGACGCGCTGGAGCACGCGGTCGCCGAGCAGGTGGCCGAAGGTGTCGTTGACCTGCTTGAACCAGTCGAGGTCGATCAGCGCGATGGCGAGCCCGTGCCGGCACGCGCCGTGCTCGGCCAGCATGTCCATGAGCCGCTGGTCGAGGTAGCGGCGGTTGTAGGAGTCGGTGAGGCTGTCGCGCAGGCTCTGCTCGCGGGCCTCGGCGTGCTCCCGGCGCAGCCGGTCGACCTCGCGCCGCAGCTGCTCGGGGACGTGCGGCTGCTCGACCTGGTCGGCGTGGACGAGGTCGAGGGCGGAGCGGAGGTGCTGGTAGGCCTGGCGCCACTGACCGCGGGAGGCGAGCAACGTCGCGATGGACTCGTGCAACCCGACCAGCCCGGGCCCCTGGCGGTCGTGGCCTGCGTCGGCCTGCGCGGGCTCTGTCGTCGTCCTGGGCGGCTGAGCGGTCGTCACGGGGGGCTGCTGGGCGGTTTTGCGGGGTGTTTCGGGTCGCAGAGCGGTCATCGCGGTCACCTCCTCACTTGGCAGGTGTCGTCCCCCAAGAGGCGCCGCTTGAGCTAGAAGGACACGAGCGGGCGGGATTTCCCCCGTCCGGTTGACCGTCGCCTGCTCCGATCCAGTGAGCTTGGAAGATCGACAACCCGTTCAGCCACCGAGGCAGGGCGCGAACCCGTACACCGTGTCGTCCAGCAGCACGACGTGCAGGGACCCGATCTGGTTGCCGATCACCGCACCCTCCTGGCGCAGGGTGATCGTCACCGCCACGACGTAGACGTCACCGCGCGGGTGGGTCTTGTCACCGGGGGGTGCCCAGTCGGCGTCGACCCGAAGCGTGGACCAGGTCGGCTCCACCTTGATGGTGGCCCCGCGCAGGTCGCAGACCTTCTGCCGGAAGTCCGGGTGCTGGGTGTCCTTGAGAAGCTTCGACTGCTGGGTCGCGCCCGCGTCGCCCGCGGAGTTGAGGCGCTCGTAGAACTCCTTGAACTTCGCCCGGTCGCCGTCGCTCAGGGTCGCCGCCTTCGGCGTGCCCGCGACGGGACCGGCACAGCCCGCGAGGAGCGCGAGCGAGGCGAGGAGGAGCGCGACGCGGTCAGCCACCGGAGTGCATCACGTCCGCGCCGGCGGGGACCGTCGCGTCCTCGGGGTCGTCCAGCCACCCCTCCGGGAGCACGACCTTCGCGGCGGACCCCTGCCGCCCGCGCGGCCCCTCGGCGTTCTCGGGGAACGGGGTGTCGTGGTCGAGCTGCCCGACCAGGTCGTCCAGCTCCTGCAGGCTCGACACCATCGCGAACGCCCGCCGCGTGTCGCCGCCGACCGGGAAGCCGTGCCAGTACCAGGCCATGTGCTTGCGCAGGTCGCGCAGCCCCTTGTCCTCGCCGTAGTGGGCCGCGAGCAGCCGTGCGTGCGTGCGCAGGACCTCGGCGACCTCGCCCAGCTTCGGACCCTCGGGGACCGGCTCGCCGCGGAACGCCGCCTGCAGGTCCCGGAAGAGCCACGGCCTGCCGAGGCACCCGCGCCCGACGACCACGCCGTCGCACCCGGTCGCGGCGACCATGTCGAGCGCGTCCTGGGCGCTGAAGATGTCGCCGTTGCCGAGCACCGGAATGCTCGTCACGGCCTCCTTGAGCCGCGCGATCGCCGTCCAGTCGGCCTTGCCCGAGTACCGCTGCGAGGCCGTGCGCGCGTGCAACGCCACGGCCTGCGCGCCCTCGTCCTGCGCGATCCGGCCGGCGTCGAGGTAGGTCAGGTGGTCGTCGTCGATGCCGATGCGGAACTTGACGGTGACCGGCATGTCCCCCGCGTTCCGCACCGCGGCCCGCACGATCTGCCGGAAGAGCTCCCGCTTGTACGGCAGCGCCGCCCCGCCGCCCTTGCGCGTCACCTTGGGCACGGGGCAGCCGAAGTTCATGTCCATGTGGTCGGCGAGGTTCTCGTCCACGATCATCTTCGTGGCCTCGCCGACGTTGCGCGGGTCGACGCCGTAGAGCTGCATCGACCGGGGACTCTCGTCCTCGTCGAACGTGATCATGTGCATGGTCATCGCGTCGCGCTCGACGAGCGCCCGCGCGGTGATCATCTCGCAGACGTAGAGCCCGGCCCCGTACTGACGGCACAGCTGCCGGAACGCCACGTTGGTGATGCCCGCCATGGGCGCCAGCACGACGGGCGGGTCGACGGCGAACGGGCCGATCTTCAGGGTGGGAACGGACACGCCCCCCAGGTTACGGCACTGACCAGCCGTGATCTTCGCCGAGCGCTGCCGCGGCGGCCGGGTTCACGCCGGCTTCGACGAGCGAACGCGTTGCAACTGCGTCAACTCTCCCCGTCGTGACGACGCCCCGGAACGGCCCCCGCCGCCACCGGGTTCCGCATCGCCGCAGCGTCGCACCCGTGCACCCGGTTTCCGCGGTCGCCGTCGAACGCGAACACCCCCGGTGCCCTGATCGGGTGTCGGGGGCTTCTGCCAACATGCCTTCAGGAGGTGGCCTACGCGTGGGGGCGGTTGAACTGATCAGGACCGGGTTCGAGCGGTTCTTCGTCGACGGGCCGGTCGGCAGGCCGACCGGGGGCGGCGAGCAGCAGGTCATCACGGTGCAGCAGGCCGGTGAGCTGGCGCTGCCGACGGGCAGGCTCGTCGCGGCCGACCCGTTCGTGCTGTGGCCGGAGGACGCCGAGGCGTTCACCGAGGAGGTCCCTCCCGGCACGTACCCGGTGTCGGTCTCGCTGGTCTCGTGGATCGACGGCGACGGCTTCCCCGACGTGCGCCAGGGCTACCGCGTCGCGGCCGCCAGGGTGACGGTGCGGGACGAGCCCGCCTACTCGTGGAGACCGGCCGTGGTGCCGGGCGAGCACGTGCCGATGCTGCCCGTGATGCCGGAGTTCGGCTACGACGTGAAGTCGAGCACCGGCGCGTTCTTCGACCTCTCGGCCGCCGACGCGCTCGACCGCCTGGCGAGCGACGACGAGGTGGGCAACTGCGACCTGATCGACGCGCTCGGCGCGGTGGGCGGCGGCCGCGGCCCCGCCAACGTCACCGACCCGAGGTCGGGCCTGAACGTCGTGGCGTTCTCGACGGGCTGGGGCGACGGCGTCTACCCGACCTGGGTGGGCCGCAACACCGCTGGTGACGCGGTCGCGTTCGTCACGGACTTCTTCGTCGTCAACCGGGGTTAGAAAGCGTCCGAACGGCCCGTTTCACCCCGCTGCCGCCGGGTACGCGGGGGCCGTGAGCGAAGCCGAGGAATCCCACCAACGCAGACTCGCCCGCAACGTCAACGAGCTGCTGCAGGAACTGCGCGTGGCCCAGGCGGGCGTGCAGATCCTCTTCGGCTTCCTGCTCTCCATCGCGTTCACCGAGAAGTACACCTCGACCAGCGGCTACGTCCGGGTCACGCACCTGGTCACGGTCCTGTGCGCGGCCATCGCCGTCGCCTTCCTCACCGCTCCCGCCGCCTGGCACCGAGTCCTGTTCCGCCAGGGCCGCCGCGAGGACGTTGTCCGCTTCGGCAACGCGTTCGCCCTGGCCGGCCTCGCGTTCCTGGCGCTGGCGATGACCGGCACCGTCCTCATGCTGGCCGAGGTGATCCTCGGGCTGTGGCCGTCCGTCGTGGTCGGCGTCGTGGCGTTCGTCGTCTTCGCCGGCCTGTGGTTCGCGCTGCCGTTCGCCTCATCCCAGCGTGCTCAGCAGCGCGAGTGCCGCTAACCCCAGCGCCACCGGCACCGCCACCAGCACGGTCCGCCTGGTGGGCCGCGGCTGCTCGCCGATCACCCGGACTCCCAGCGGCACCAGCGCGACGCACAGTCCGACGGTGCCGACGACCGACAGGACCTCGGTGCCCTTCAGCACCCCGAGCGGCAGCAGCCCCGTCGTCGCCAGCGCGACCGCGCGCACCTTCCCGAGCACGCCGCCGACGTGGCTCGCGATCGCCAGCGCGAACCAGCCGAACGTGATCGTGAACGACAGGAAGCTGAACAGGTGCAGGTCCCCGTACCCGCTCGCGACCAGGTCCGTGGCCCGTTCGACGCCGAGGTGCCGCGTCGCCACGAACGCCGCGTGGTCCACACCGGCGTGGAACGTCCGCTCGAACAGCCCGACCGTCACCAGCACCCCGGCCCAGTTCGCCCACCGCGGCGCGCGCACCCCGATCCGTTGCACGAGGTGGGCGACCGCGGCCCACATGACGACGTTGCCCGCCAGGAACACCGTGTAGGCGGCCTTCACCAGCGCCGGGTGCTCGGCCACCGCCCGCAGCTGGTCGGGGAAGAAGAAGTGGAACGGCGACCGCAGCACCGTTCCCACCAGCAACAGCACCGGCCCGGCCACCAGGGCCGCGCCACCCACCCACGCGTTCGGGAATCTCATGCCCGCCAACGCTTCCACCCCCCGCCCGCCACCGGATCGGCCCGCGGTCGCAACTCCGCCCCGGCTCCCGGCCCAAGATTTTCCCGGCTGGGTGTCGATCCGCCGCTCCCCGGTTCGACGTCTGGTCAGAGGGACGAGGTCCGCCGACGGCGGAATTCAGGTGAGGACGGGACGGCGATGAGGAACACTTCGGACGCACCGATGAGTTCTGTCAGAGCTGCCGGTCTCCACCGGTGTCACGATGAAGGTCGCCGCCGCCTGCCTCGGCCGCGAGACGACCGCGCCAGCGACCAAGTGAGGGCCTGACATGCCTGCTGCGATCCAAGAACGACCGACCGCCGAAGCGGGCCGAACACCCCTGGTGGTGCGCCTGCTGGTGCTGGCGACGTTCGTCGTGATCCTCAACGAGACGCTGATGATCAACGCGATCCCGCGCCTCATGGAGTCGATGCACGTCACCGAGCAGGCAGCGCAGTGGGTCTCCACCGCCTTCATGCTCACCATGGCCGCGGTGATCCCCGTCACGGGCTGGTTCCTGCAGCGGGTCACCACCCGCCAGGGCTACACGATCGCGATGGGCGTCTTCCTGGCCGGCACGGCCCTGTGCGCAGTGGCGCCGACGTTCACCGTCCTGCTGCTGGGCCGCATCGTCCAAGCCGCCGGCACCGCGGTGATGATGCCGCTGCTGATGACCACCCTGATGACCGTCGTGCCGCACCAGGACCGCGGCCGCGTGATGGGCAACGTGACCCTGGCGATCTCCGTCGCCCCGGCCCTCGGCCCGGCCATCTCCGGCCTGATCCTGCAACTGGGCTCGTGGCGCCTGCTGTTCGTCGCGGTCCTGCCCATCGCGGGCGCCGTGACCCACTTCGGCCTCCGCCAGCTGACCAACATCGGCGAACCGAAGGTCAGCACCATCGACTGGGCCAGCGCCGCCATGGCGACGCTCGGCTTCGGCGGCCTGGTCTACGGCCTGAGCCTGTTCGGCGAAGGAGAGCTGGGCCCGGCCATCGGCATCGTGGTCGCGGGCGCCGCCACCATCAGCTTCTTCGTGCTCCGCCAGCTGAAGCTGCAGCGCACCGACTCCCCGCTGATGGACCTCCGCACCCTGAAGCACCGCACGTTCGCCCTGTCCCTGGCCCTGATGTGCATCGCCTTCCTGGCCATGATGGGCTCGATGATCCTGCTCCCCCTGTACCTGCAGAACCTGCGAGGCCTGACCCCGTTGCAGACGGGCCTGCTCCTGATGCCGGGCGGCCTGGCCATGGGCCTGCTGGGCCCGACCGTAGGCCGCCTGTACGACCGCGTGGGCAGCCGCCCGCTGATCGTCCCGGGCTCGATCGGCATCGTCCTCTCGCTGGCGGGCTTCACCCAGGTGTCGATGTCGATGCCGTACTGGCAGGTCCTGGCCCTGCACGCCCTGCTGATGATCAGCCTGGCCGCCACGTTCACCCCGATCTTCACCCTGGGCATGGGCGACCTGCCGTCGTCGCTGTACCCGCACGGCAGCTCGATCCTCGGCACCTTGCAGCAGGTGGCAGCAGCCGTCGGCACCGCTCTGGTGGTGACGGTGATGTCCGCGCGCACAACGTCGCTCGTGGGTGACGGCGTGGCCGTGGCTTCGGCGCAGTTGAGCGGGATGAGGGTGGCGTTCGTGGTGGCCGCCGTGCTGGCGGTGGCGACGATCGTGGTGGCGGTGCTGCTGCCCAGCCGGACCAGCGGGTCCGTTGAGGGCGCGCATCACTGAGTTGGCTTTGGAAGCGAAAACCCCAGGTCTTCGACCTGGGGTTTTCGTGTTGGGTGGGCCTACCGCTCCAGCAGTCGAACCGCGATGTGCTGGTCAACGGGCCTGAGATCACGATCCGCCCAGTCGGTACCCGACGTCGGGCTACGGGCGGTTCCCGATGACCAATACGAGAGAGCCTTCGGCGGGGAGGGACCGCGCGCTGTGGGTGCAGTGCGTCTGCACAGCATTGGTCGCTTTGGGGGCGGCATACGTCTCGTACCGGCATGGGCGCGAGTTCGCGCTGCGGTTCGGCGCGGACGAGGTGACGGCCGCGATCTGGCCGTTGATTGTGGATGGGCTGTTGATCACGGCCACCGTCGAGCTGTGGAAGACGTCAGGTGACGGCCGCTGTGCCGAGGGCCGCTGGGCGGCCTGGACGTCATTCGCGTTCGGCATCTGCCTCTCGCTCTGCGCGAACGTGGCAGCGGCTCCAGAGCTGAGCGTGTTCGCCATCGCGATCGCGTCGTGTCCGCCGCTGGCGCTGCTGCTGGCCGTGGAGCTGCTGAACCGCGCGCTTAAGCGACACCGTGCCGAGGCTACGTGCGAGACCGCCATCGAGACGGACGAGACGGCAACGGGAGACGCGGAGACCGGGCGGGTGGTGCGTCTCGCTGTCGTCTCAGATGACGCTCGGTCGCTGAACGAGCCGACCGCGGAGCAGCGGATGTGGGCGTACTACGTGACCGAGCGCTCGAAGGGACGCATCCCGACCGGTGCGGAGTTGGACCGGATCGCGGGTACCAACAACTATGGCCGTCGGGTGCTCCGGCGGTGGATACGAGCCGGGCAACTGCCAACGGGAACGATCGGCAGCCCCAGGAGTTCAGTGCCGTAGAAGTCCGGTCAGGCCACGTCCGCGGCGATCTGTCTCGTAATCCGGTGGAGCAACGGCGGGAGGAAGGTCACGTTCCGTTCAGCCAGCGACGGTAGGCGGCGATCCACTCCGCTCCCTCAGGCGGAGGCGTCGGCAGTGGCAGGTCGAGGATCGCGATGCGCTGTTTGGCCCGGCCGCGCGTGCAGATGGCTGTGATCTGTTCGTCGTCGGTCAGGTCGACGCCCGTCACGGTCACGTCCACGCCCAGCACCACGGTCTGGAATGGCACGGCGAGGTTGTCCTCGAGCACGGTGTAAAAGCCGGTGATGCACTCACTGTCGTTGTAACAGTCGACGGTCGCCTCAGCGACCAGGGCATCCAGCGCTTCTCGCTTCGATCGACTCAACCAGACCGCCTCCCCGTCAATCGCTTCCTGGAAGCGAACTCACCTATCCCAGCGCATAGGCCCGGTGCCGTGCGGCTGACCCTTCCAGAGGCATGCGATCACCGCGTGCTCGGGTCGAGGCCGAGCCGCTGACGTTCGGCCGCGATGATCCGCTGCTCAGCGGGAACCGCCTCGTCTCGTGTCACGTCGACAGTCTGGTGCAACGAGCTGTCGACCGCACGAGCGTCAGCTTCCTTGGCCGCGCTCTTGCGGGCGTACTCGTCGAACAACTGCTGCTTCTCCTCGATGATCTCGCGCATGCGCTCGTCGACGGAGTTCTTGGCCAGCAGCCGATGCACGTGCACCTTTCTGGTCTGCCCCATGCGGTGAGCACGGGCGATCGCCTGCACCTCAGTACTGGGTTTCCACTGCGGCTCGGCAATGATCACCACCGAGGCCGCCTGCACGTTGAGCCCCACACCACCTGCCTCGATCTGGCTCAGTAGTACAGCGTGACCATCGATCCGGGAGAACTCGTCAACCATCTCCTGCCGCTTGGCCGCTGCCACCGACCCGGTCAGCACACCCGCCGTGTTGCCGGCGAGCGCTTGCTGCACCGCCTCCAAGACACCGCGGAAGTAGGAGAAGACAATGACCTTCCACCCGTTGTCCTTCGACTCCTCGATGATTTCGAGCAACCGCACCATCTTCGCCGAGTCACGGTGGTTCGGCGTGGCGTAGGCAGCCTGCCGCATCGCCATGAAGTTCCGTTCGACCGCCACCCGGTAGACGCGTTCGTCGGCGTCGGACAGCTGGACCCAGTCCTCCATCTCCAGGCACTCCGGCAGCTCCTGCAGCACGTCCTCCTGGTTGCGCCGCAGGTACACCGGCGCCACAGCCCGCCTGAACGTCGTCGCGCTCGCCATCCGCCCGAACCGGTCCAACGACGAGGCGATGCCCGGCCGCAGATGGTCGACGAGCGACTGGAACTCCTCGACCCGGTTTTCCATCGGCGTTCCAGTCAGGAACAGGGCCCGCTCGGCATCGGTAGCCAGCGTGGCAACGGCCTGGGAGCGTTGCGCTTCCTTGTTCTTGATGTAGTGCGCTTCGTCGACGATCAACAGCTGGATTCCGTGCTCGTCGGGGAGCGGCAACTTGGAGACGGTGCCGAATGTCGTGACCGCGACCCCGCCCTGGCGCAACCACACTCGCGTTGCACTGCCGCGGTCCGCGCCGTGCAACGCATGCGCGGTCAGCGTCGTGTGTTTGCGGATCTCGTTCGTCCAGTTGATCAGCACGCTGGCCGGGCAGACGACCAGGAACCGTGTCCGACCGTTCGCCGCGAGATGAGCGGCGGTCGCGAGCGCCTGGATCGTCTTGCCCAGGCCCATCTCGTCGCCGATGATCGTCCGTTCTTGCAGGATCGCGTACTGCGCGCCGAAGACCTGGTAACCCCGCAGCGTGGTCTTGAGCCGGTCGGTGTTGAGCGGCACCGCCTGGATCTTCTTGACCAGTTCGGCCGGCGCGTAGCCGTGCGACGCGTCGTCGTCGGCCGCGCGGATTGCGCCTGGAATCGTGGCCAGCAGTGCGTTGATGCCCGCTGCGTCGCGTTCGTACTCGCGCCACACCTCGGCGGCCGGGCGATTGCCCGACTGCGCGAGGTGCAGCACAGCGCTCGCGCGCTGATGCAGTTCAACCGCGCTGCTGCCGGTAAGGAGCTGTTCCAGTCGTGCAAGGGCGGTAAGAGCTGCAGAGCGCGCGGTCTTACCGGAGAAGAGCATCTTCGCCCGCGAGCCGGTCGGCAACGCGGCGGCAGAGAGACCATGCAAGTGCGGTCGGACGTTGGTGGCCAACGCATGCAGCGCGGTGGCGGCGACTCGCGTGTCACGCCACGCCAAGAGCAACCCCAGCAGGTGGGTCTCGCCCCGCCCAGGCCGATCGGGGTCGAACCGAACGGACACCTCGCCCCGCACCTGGGTGGCCAGCTGCCAAGCTGCTTGGTGGATTTCCTGGGCTGACGACGGGCCGATGCCCGGCACGGTCTGCAGTACCGACGCCGGCACCGCCACCACATCGGCCACCGTGTGAAAGTGCTTCTCCAGCTCCCCGAACCGGACGCCCTTGCGGACGGCCTCCCGCAGTTTCGACGCGGGAAGCTGACGGAGGTTGTTGGTGGTCTGCTGATTCAACAACTCGCCGACGCGATGTCGAACCGCTTGTTCCACATTGGCCGGCGCCGCGGCAGCGCGATCGGCCAAGTCCATCAGGGTCCGTGCGTGCTCCAGCATCTGGCGAGCGGCGCCACCGACCTTGCGCTTGGCGGCGACGAGGTCAACATCGTCTCCCATTTCTCCCCCTCCGCGACGCACGCGCCGTCGAGAAAAAGCATCGACCATTCGTTACGCAGTGTTACAACGCATGTGCCGCAGCCCTCCATCACCGACGAACGGGCTGCGGCACAGCAGATCAGGCGACTTTCATCCAGGCGGACTACGCGGCCGAGCTGCCGATCTCGCCCGTCCAGTGCGTGCGTGAAATGGGAGCGATCTCCACCCGGACGCCCATGCCCTGAAGGGCGGTGACCGCGTGCAGCAGCGACACCTTGGCGAAGGCGAACAGGGACTTCGACGTCAGCGGGATCCCGTCCTTGAGCAGGATGGCGTAGACGAGGGTCGGGGAGCTGAACGCCGGGTCCAGCGAGTGGTCAGGTGCCAGGTTGCTGAGCTTGGTGAGGAACTTCCCCCGAGCCTCGCGGTCGTAGCGCAGGGTCTCGATGGCGACCCGACCCTGCGCGAAGAGGTGATTGAGCGCCGCCGTCTTGTCCGCCTTTTTGACGCAGACGAACTGCCCGTCCGGCCCGAGCACGTCGCCGAGTTCAAGTCCGCCACCGCGAAGGCGCTTCGTGCGGACGGTGTCCTTGTCGAGCAGCACGTAGCCGTCCTGCCCGGCGATCTGCTTGTTGTACCAACCTTCATCGTGACCCTCGGCCTTCGTCCACGGCGGCAGGGCGACGCTGACGGGCTGGGTCAGGAGTTCGGCGATCCGCTGCTCGATGATCGTGAGGTAGTTGGCGCCGATCTCGTACCACCGGCCCTGCCAGTAGAAGTGGTGGACGACGTCGTCGGACACCTCAGCGGTGAGCCAGTGGTCGGCGGGCACCTTGCGGCTCAGGCGGTCGGCGCCGTCCGTGTCGGCGAACATTTCGATACGCCCCTCGCGAAGGGCCTGCAAGCGGCTGCCGTCCGTCCGATCCCGGACGGCAGCGACGAGGTCGTCTACGTCCAGTTCGGTCACCTGGCGGACGTTCCCGGCGAGCGAGACCTTGAACGACTCGGCGAACTCGTACCGGTCACGGCACTCGCTGGGCACGGCGAGCCCGATGCGGCTCTGGCTGGCCTCGCCGAGCATGGCGTCCAGGCACACGTCCAGGCGCTGTGCCCTCTCGGACTTCGGGTCGAGCGGACGTACCTGGGCGATGAACTCGAACTCCGGCAACGGGTTCGGGCGTGCGCACACCTCCTCGACCTGCCGGATGTCGTGCAGCAGCGACGCGGGCGTACTGCCGAGGTGGATCTTGATCGAACGGTCGGTCCCGGTGACGTGCGCGGTCCGCTTGCCGTCCCTGGTGAAGGTGAGCGGGACGCCGCTGATCTTCCCCGAGATCTGGCTGACGATCTCGCCGAACTGCTCGATGCCGAAGCCCCTGATGTGTTCCCCGCCGGTCGCGGAGTTCTCGTCCGTGCGGCCGCGGGCATCCATGAGCTGGCGCCGGACCTTGGTGACGCACTCCTCGCTCAGACACCGGATGGCGAAGTCGATGCCGAACCCCGGATCGATGCGCGCCGGGTCGATCATCAAATGGCCCATACCGTAAGTAAGGCCGTAGGTGGCCTCGTCGGTCTGCACGACGAGCAGGCCGAGAGCCGTCTGGTTCGCCTCGGTCACCGTATGGCCGGACAGAACGCCCAGCACTTCGCACCAGTCCGCGGGGCCGGGAGCGATGGTGCCGGAGACGAGCAGACCGCAGAGTCCGTCCTCGTCGACTTCGTGGGTGGTGAATCCGGCGCGGTCGAGATAGCGCGCCAACACGAACGCTCGGAGATCCTCCTCGACCGTCTGTCCGGTGCTTCGCAGCCGGTAGAGCGAGGTCTTTCGGGTGGACGGGAACTTGGACGTGGTCAGGTTCGGTTCGGTCATCTCGATCCTCGGGGTACGGGCGAACATCGGAGCCGTGAGACCGCGCTCGGGCCGTGTGCCTCACGAGTGCCCGCAACCGTAGGGCAAGTTGTGAACACGGGCAACCATGTTCACAACTTGTGAACGTGTGCTGGTGTGTTCACAGAGACCTCTCTGTGGGTGTACGGTCACGTGAGTGATCACCGCCCAAGACGACGTGCTGACAGCCGCCGCGATCGCCCGGCTGGCGGGCGTCGGACGCGCCGCCGTGTCCAATTGGCGGGCCCGCTACCAGGACTTTCCCGAGCCGATCAGTGAAACCGGCAAGAGCTCGCTGTTCTCGCGAGCCGAGGTCGAGGCCTGGCTGTTGGCGACAGGGAAGGCGGATCAGCTCGCAATGGCGGGCCGGACCGCGACTGGCACCCAGGCGCTCGATCGCGCAGCGGCGGCACGCATTCGTGATGCCGGGATCGCGGATCTGTCTCCGGCCCAGCTGCTCGCCAGGGTGATGGTGTCGCTGATCCCGGAGTGGGAGGACCAAGCCGAGTCCGCACCGCCGACCCTGCTCGACCCATGCTGCCGCGACGGCGGCATGCTGATGGCCGCCGCGGACAGGTTCGGGAGCCGAGTTCACCTCGCCGGTCAGGACGTCAGCGAGTCAGCCGCCGCCGAGGCCGCGCTCAATCTGCGCGCACATCCCCAGAACCTCTCGTACGAGCCTATCCGCGTCGGCGACTCCCTGCTGGACAACCAACTCGGCGAGCACCTGGGAACCGCGGCGGCCGTGGTGTGCCAGCCGCCGCTCGACGCACCGCGGTGGCCGGCGGATGAGTTGTCCGACGACCCCCGCTGGGTTTTCGGCGTTCCGGAATCCCGGGACAGCGAACTGGCGTGGGTGCAGCACTGCTACGCGCACTTGCGGCGTAGAGGGATCGCGGTAGTCGCGATGTCCCCGAGAGCAGCCGTCCAACCGTCCGGACAGCCAATCCGCGCGGCGCTCGTGAAGTCAGGTGTGCTGCGCGACGTGATCGCGCTACCGAAAGCGCTGAGCCCGCTCCCCGATGCGGGAGTGCATCTTTGGGTTCTGCAAAGGCTACGCGGCACGCCCTCGACCGCGGTACGCATGATCGACCTGTCCGAAGTGAATCCGGCGGACGTGCCGCAGGACCCGGACGCCTGGAAACCGCTGTTGAGCACCCCCGATGCGGCGATCACACAAGCGGTCCCGCGTCGCGACCTGCTCGACGCCGGTTGTGAGCTGTTGCCTTCTCAGCACGTGACCGTCCGGTCCGAGGTCGCGGCCAACGACCTTGCGCGCGTTACCGACCGCTTGCAGGCGCTCTACGCGCAGGCGGCTCAAGCACTCCCGCGGTACCCCACCGGCTGCGCCTCTGCCTTGAACACCTCGGTGACGCTGGCCGAACTGGAGCGCAGCGGCGCCCTGACGATCCGTTCGAGGGACACCACTCCACGCCGAGGCGACCTGCTGGTGCGGACCTTGGGGCGGCCACCTGTCGTCGCCACCGGCACATCCACCGACGACTCGGGAGTAGCTCAGGTAGTCGAGTTGGATGCAAACCGCCTGGACCCGCACTTCGTCGCCGTGTTCCTGCGCGCCGACGCAGCCGCGCTCCCCATCGCCAACACACTTGGCGCACTAAGCCGCGACGACCTCCGCCGCTGCCGCATCCCGCGCCTGCCCCTGGCCGAACAGCGGCGATACGGTAACGCCTTCCGCCACCTGGCCGAACTGGACACCATGTTCGACGCACTGGCGAAGGTGAGCGCGAGCGTGATCGCCCAAACCATGCACAGCCTGACCACCGGCGCACTGACACCAGACGCCCCGCAGACCACGAACACCGACGACACCGCCATGATCGAAAGTGAGACGAGCCAGCCGTGACTTCTGGACCCACGCACGCCAAGATGGCAAACGACATCTGGTCGGTAGCCGATCTGCTGCGAGGCGACTACAAACGCCACGAGTACGGCCAGGTGATCCTGCCTTTCACCCTGATGCGCCGCCTCGACGCGGTCATGGCCCCCACGCGCGACGCTGTCCGCGAGCGCGATGCGGCACTTGACATGCAGAACAAGCAGCGACCGCTGGAGATCGCCGCGAAGTTGCCGTTCTACAACACGTCCAAACAGGACTTCAGCACGATTGCCGCCGACGCCTCCAACGTGGTTAAGAACCTCCGCGACTACCGCGACGGCTTCAGCGCGAATGTCAAGGAGATCCTCGCCCGCTTCGACCTGGACACCGAGATCGCCAAGCTGGCGAACGCGAAGATCCTCTACCAGGTCGTCGGCAAGTTCGCCGCCATACGCGACCTCGACAAGCTCACCAACCACGACATGGGCTACGTCTTCGAGCACCTGATCCGCAAGTTCGCCGAGGACTCCAACGAGACCGCCGGTGAGCACTTCACCCCACGTGAAGTCATCGAGCTCATGGTCAACCTGCTGATAGCGCCCGATGCGGACACGGTCGCGGGACCAGGCCAGGTCATCAACATCCTCGACCCGGCGTGCGGCACGGGCGGCATGCTCACTGCTGCCGAGGACCGCATCAAGTCGATCAACCCCAAGACCGAGGTGTACCTGTTCGGCCAGGAGCTCAACGCCGAGTCGTGGGCCGTCTGCCAGTCGGACATGCTCATGAGCAACCATCGCGGCACCATCCACTTCGGCAACTCGTTCAGCGACGACGGCTTTGGGAACCGCAAGTTCGACTACATGCTGGCCAACCCGCCCTTCGGCGTGGAGTGGAAGAAGGTCAAGGACTTCGTCGAGGACGAGTCGAAACTCGGGCACGCCGGCCGCTTCGGCGCAGGCCTGCCAAGGATCAACGACGGCTCGTTCCTGTTCTTGCAGCACATGATCTCGAAGATGGAACCGGTCGAGGGCAAGGGCGCCCGTCTGGCGATCGTCTTCAACGGTTCGCCGCTGTTCACCGGAGCGGCCGAGTCCGGTGAGTCGAAGATCCGCCAGTGGATCCTGGAAAATGATCTCCTGGAGGG
>NZ_JBHXCW010000119.1:0-23366 GCF_042725365.1 Lentzea sp. NPDC060358
GCCGCCGCTCCCCCGCCCCCCGAGGACCCGCGCCGCCGGGCCGGCTACGGCTATCCCCAGCCGGCAACGGCCCCGCCCGCACCCCCGGCACTCGCCTACTTCTGGATGAACGGCAGCAGGACCGCGTTGACCTCTTCGGCGTGCGTCCACAACATGCCGTGCGGGGCGCCGTCGATCTCGACGTACTCCGCCTCGGGGAAAGCCTCGTGGAACGGGCGGCCGGTGGCGTCGATCGGCAGGATGTTGTCGGCGGTGCCGTGCGCGATGAGCGCGGGCTTGCCGGTGGCCCGCACGGCGGCGACGTCGGCGGTGAAGTCCTCGATCCAGGACGGCACCACGGCGTAGGCGGCGATCGGGGCGCTGCCGGCCGCGGTGTTCCAGCTCGCCGTGACGGCCTCCTGGCTGATGCGGGAGCCGAGGTTGTCGTCGAGGTTGTAGAAGTCCTGGTAGAACTTCGTGAACCAGGCGAAGCGGTCGGCCTTGGCCGTGGCGGCGATGCCGTCGAACTGCGACTGCGGTACGCCCTGGCCGAGCATCCCCGGCTCGACCGAGGCGAGGAACGCGTACTTGGCGACGCGGTCGGCCCCGTGGAGCTTCGTGTAGCGGCCGAGTTCGCCGGTGCCCATCGAGAAGCCGACCAGGACGACGTCGTGCAGGTCCAGCGTGTCGAGCACGACCTGGAGGTCCGCGGCGAAGGTGTCGTAGTCGTAGCCGGTGGCGACCTTGCTGGACCGGCCGAAGCCGCGGCGGTCGTAGGTGATGACGCGGTAGCCGAGGTCCAGCAGCTCGCGCGTCTGGCGCTCCCACGAGCTGCCGTCGAGCGGATAGCCGTGGATCAGCAGAACGGGCTGCCCCGCGCCGTGGTCCTCGTAGTAGAGCTCGATCGGCGTCGAGTTCTCCTGGCCGACGGTGATGTACCCCATGGTTCTCCTCTTCTCCTCTTGCCGGGAAAGCTCGGTCACATCTCGGGGATGGGAAAGTCGAGGTTCAGCGACGGCGACGGCCGGTCCGGGTCCGGTCCCGTGCGCCGGCCCGTGTCGAGCTCGTCGATCAGCCCGAGCTGCCGTTCGTCGAGCTCGAAGCCGAAGACGTCGAAGTTCTCCGCGATGCGGCGGGCGTTGGTGGACTTGGGGATCGCGGAGCGCCCCTGCTGGAGGTGCCACCTCAGCATGACCTGGGCCGGCGACCTGCCCACCTCGCGGGCGACCGCGAGGAGGGCCGGGTCCTCCATGACGCTGCGGCGCTGATCGCCCCATCCGGGGTAGAAGGTGATGCCGCCGATCGGCGACCACGCCTGCGTGACGATCCCCCGCTCGGCGTTGGCCCGCTGCGTCTCGCGGTCGGCGAAGTACGGGTGCAGCTCGATCTGGTTGACGGCGGGCACCACCGCCGTCTCCTCGCCGAGCCGCCGCAGGTGCTCCGCGGTGAAGTTGCTGACGCCGACGGCGCGGACCAGCCCGTCCGCGAGCAGCGCCTCGAGCGCCCGGTACGCGGCGACCGTCCGCGCGAACCGGTCCGGTGCCGGCCGGTGCAGCAGGAACAGGTCGATCTGCTCGACCCCCAGCTTGCGGGCGCTCTTCTCGAACGCGTGGAGCGTCTCGTCGTACCCGAAGTCGGACACCCACACCTTCGTCTCGACGAAGATCTCCTGCCGGGGCACGCCGGAGCGTCGGATGCCTTCGCCGACCTCCTTCTCGTTCAAGTAGACCGCGGCGGTGTCGACGTGCCGGTACCCGACGCGCAACGCCTCCTCGACCGCTGCCGCGGTCTGCTCGGGCGGGCTCTGGAAGACCCCCAGACCGAGAGCCGGCATGACGACGCCGTTGTTGAGAACCAGATCCTCGACCATCGAGCCGGCCTTTCCCTTCGGACGGAGTACGTGATCATCCACAGTAGACGAACTTCGGCGGCGGAGACGCATCCCGCCGACATCGTGGTGCCAGGACCGACGATACGCATCGGCAGAACATGCCTAGATTTCCGCTGCACGAGCAACAGTTTCCCCGCGCAGCGCGTCGAAGGGCCGCGACGGTCCACGTCCAGGGGGAGACATGGAGCACTTCAGACCCGTGCGCGGGCTCGGTCTCACGGCATCGGTGCTCGTCGGCCTGGCCGCTCTCGGCGACACAGCCGAGGCGGCGGCTGACTGGCTCACCTACGACACCGTCCGCGACCACCGCGCCGGCACCGCGACGCGGGCGGACCTCGAGGCGCCGGCCGCCGTCCGGGCCGCCACCGACCTGCCGGTCACGCTGCTCACGCTCGCGGCGGTCGTGGTCTTCGTCTTCTGGACCTACCGGGCGCGCGTCAACGCCGAACGCCTCACCGCCGCCGGCGACCACCGCCTGACCCGCGTCCGGGCGGTGCCGGGCTGGTTCGTCCCGGTGGTGGACCGCCTACCTGCTGATGTGGTTGCCGGACAACGCCTGCCTCTCCCACCGCGAGAACGGCCGGCTCACCACGGACTCGTTCCTGACAGCCGCCGTGCCGACCACGACGTGCACGGTCGTCGGGATCGCCGCCGCCGTCCCGGCCGCACGGGTCGTGCACCGGATCTCCGAGTTCCAGCACACCCCGCTCAGTCCACTTCGGACTGAACCGGCGCCGGGTTAGCATTCCTCCCATGTCGGACGTCGGCGTGCTCTCCGCGCACCTGCTCTCGGTGTTCCAGAAGGAGCTCTTCACCCGCCTGGCCGCGGCGGGCCACGAGCAGCTGCGCCCGCGCCACGGCGCCGTGCTGGCCCACCTCGGCCCCGACGGCTCCCGCGCGAGCGAGCTGTCCGAGCGCTCCGGCCAGCACAAGCAGGTCATCGGCACGCTGATCGACGAGCTGGAACACCTCGGCTACGTGACCAGGCAGCCGGACCCGGCCGACCGGCGCGCGAAGCTCGTCGTCCCCACCGCGGCCGGCCGCGACCAGATGGTCCAGGCCCGCCGGATCGTCGCCGACATCGAGGACGGCTTCGCGCGCCGGGTCGGGCCGGAGCGCTTCGCGGAGTTCAAGGCGGTGTTCGCGGAGATCACCCGGCGATCGTGATCTCGTCGCGGTGCGCGACTCCTCATCCGGAACCGGTCCTCGTGCCCGGCACCGCCGACGAGCGGGCGTGCCGGGCGAGCACCTCGTCCAGGAGGGAGCCGACGTCCCGGCAATTCGCGCGGACGACGTCGAGGAACGCGGCGAGCACCGGCGAGGTGTCGTCGGCCCGGAACGACAGCTGCAGGTCCGGGAGGCGGAAGCGGGGCGTGACGTCGCAGAACCAGACGTCCCCGCGGGTGATCAGCCGCATGCGGGCCGGTCCGAGGCCGACTCCGACGGCGCAGGCGGCGAGGCCGATGATCGTGTGCACGTCCCGTGACGTGGTGGCCGCCGCCAGCGCGTCGGTGCCGGAGGCGAACGCGTTGCGCAGGTGAGCGGCCACCGCCGGCTCCTGGTCGGGAGCGGAGATGATCAGCTGCTCGGCGGCCAGCTGGCCGAGGGTGACTTCGTCACGACCCGCGAAGGGGTGGGAGACGGCCACGACGGCGACGAGGTGATCGGCCCCGATCGGCACGGTGACGAGGCGTTCCGCCCCCGCGCCGCGCGGGTTGCCGCGGCCGACGGCCACGTCCAGCTCTCCCGCGACGAGTGCGGCCGCCGCCTCCGGGCTGCTCATCTCGCGCAGGTCGAGCCGCACGTCCGGCCGGCTCTTGCGGAACCGCCCCAGCACACCGGGCAGCGGGTCGAGCAGGGCCGAGCCGATGAACCCCATCCGCAGCAGCCCGGTCTCGCCGCGTGCCGCGCGACCGGCTTCGACGGACGCCGCGGCGATCTCGGCCAGCGCCCGCCGGGCCCGTTCGAGGAAAGCCGTGCCCGCCGCCGTCGGGAACACGCCTCGTGGCGTGCGGTCGAACAGGCGCTGGCCGACCTCGCGTTCGACCGCGGCGATCTGAGCGGACAGCGGCGGCTGCGCGATGCCGAGGGACGCCGCCGCACGACCGAAGTGCTGGTGTTCGGCCAAGGCGACGGCATACCGGAGGTGACGGGCTTCCACGCTGCGGATGATACGCAGAAAGTATTGCGGCCATCCTCTTCAGATATGGGAGTGGATGACGACGTCGGAAGCGGATGAGGTGGGAGTCGTCCCGCAGCCGCTCCGAAAGGCAGTCATGACCGAGTCGACCGTCATCGTGTTCGTGCACGGCGCCTGGCATTCGTCCCTCCACTGGGCCGTGACCCTGCGCTCGCTCGCGGCGCGAGGGCGGCCCGGCGTCGCCGTCGACCTTCCCGGCCACGGCGCGACGGCGCCGCTGCCCTCCGGTTACCTGGAACCCGGGCAGCCGGGCCTGGCCACCGAGCGGTCCGCGGTCGCCGAGCTCACCACCGACGCGCTCGTCGAAGCCCTGCTCGCCGACCTCGCCCGGATCCGCCGCCGGTTCGACCGCGTGGTGCTCGTGGCGCACAGCGCGGGCGGCGGTCCCGCCTCGGCCGCGGTGGAGCGGCACCCGGACCTGGTCGACCACCTCGTCTACCTGTCGGCCTTCGTGCCCGCCGGCCGGCCCCGCTTCGGGGAGTACGTGGGCGACCCCCGCAACGCCGGCGCCGTGCAGGTGCCCCGCGTCGGCGACCCCGACGCCATCGGCGCGTTCCGCATCAACCCGCTCTCCACCGACCCCGCCGAGGTCGAGGTGATCCGGCGGTCGTTCCTCGGTGACTGGCCCGCGGATCGCCACGGCTGGCGGCTCACCCTCCACCCCGACGAACCCCTGGCGTCGCTGGCCGGCGAGTACGCCGTCACCGCCGGCAGGTGGGGACGGGTCGCCCGCAGCTACGTCCGGATGACCGGCGACCTCGCACTCCCCCCGGCCACCCAGGACCTGATGATCGACGAGGCCGACCGCACGACCCCGGACAACCCGTTCGCGGTGCACTCCCTGCCCGGCGGGCACTCACCGTTCCTGACCCGGCCCGACGAGCTCGCCGAACTGCTCGCCCGGATCGTGCGGCGGACATGAGGCCCGCCGCACTGGCGGTGCTGCTGTCGGGGACGTTCGTCCAGCTGATGAGCGTCACCGTCCTGCAGCTCGCGGTCCCCCGCATCCGCCACGACCTCGACGCGGGGCCGGGCGCGGGACAGCTCGCGCTCGCCGGGTACACGCTGACCTACGCCTGCGCGCTGATCACCGCCGCCCGGCTGGGCGACCGGTACGGCTACCGCAGGCTGTTCGTCCTCGGCACCGCCGTGTTCACCGCCTCCTCGCTGGCCGCCGCGGCAGCACCCGCGGCGGACGCGCTCGTGCTGGCCCGGCTGGCGCAGGGCGCCGGCAGCGGACTGGTGGCGCCGCAGATCCTGTCACTGATCCAGACCGCGGTCCCGCAAGACCAGCGGGCGCGGGTGCTCGGCCGGTACGGCGCCACGATGGCGGTCGCGTCGCTCGCCGGACCGTTGTGCTGCGGCGTCCTGCTGCACTTCGACCCGTTCGGAGCCGGCTGGCGCGTGGCGCTGGCCCTGCCGGTGCCGGTCGGCATCGCGGCGCTCGCGCTGTTCCGGACCCTGCCGCAGGGACGTGGCACGGGTGGAGCGAGCCGCGTGGACCCGGTCGGATCGGCGTTGTCGCTGACGGGGCTGGCCCTGCTGGTGCTGCCGCTGACCCTCGGCCAGGACGTGGGCGGGCCGGCGTGGACGTGGTGCAGCCTGCTGCTGTCGGCGGGCCTGCTCGCCGCTTTCGCCTTCTCGCAGAGACGAGTGCGGCACCCGCTGGTGCACCCGGAAGCACTGTCCGCGGCCACGACGCGGTGGGGAATCGGGGCGGTGCTGCTGTTCAACGCCGGGATCCCGTCGTTCAGCCTGCTGCTGTCGCTGCACCTGCAGGGCGCGGTGCGCCACGGGCCGCTCGTGACGGCGCTGACCGTCGCGCCGTACGCGGTCGGAGGCCTGCTGGGCAGCGGTGCCGCCGAAGCCGCGGCGCGACGGTTCGGCGTCGTGGCCCTGTCCGCTTCGGCCGGGAGCCTCGCCGTGATCTCACTGCTGGTCGTTCCCGCGCTCGCGGCCCCGGCGCCGGTCCTGTGGGCGGTGCTCGCCGCGGGCGGGTTCGCCTTCGGCCTCTTCACCGCGTCCGCGTTCTCCCTGGTGCTGCGTCAGGTGCCGCCGCACGCGGCGAGTTCGGTGTCGGGCTTGCTGCCGACGGCGCAGCAACTGGGCGGCACGCTCGGCGTGGCGTTGGCGGGGATGGTCTACGCCGCGGGGGCGATGGGGGCGGCGATGGTCTACGAGGCCGTCGTGTTCCTGCTCGCGGCCGCCGCCACCGCCCGCCTGCGGTGGACGCCTCGCGACGCCGGCACGCCCGCGGCCGTCCGGCGGAGCCGGTGATCAGGGCACGACCTGCCGGCGCGTGAGCGGCCGGAGCCGGCGTCATCCGGAGCGTGTCCGATCCGCCCAGCCGGGTGCCAGGGGAAGCCGGCCGGATCGATGTGCGGCGCGCTGCCGCACCACCCACCGTTCGATCTCGCCGGCAGACCGGGAGACGGGCTCGCCGGTGGTGTCCAGGACGTGGGTGCTCCACCGCGGATCGCCGGCCGCCCAGCCGGCCCAGCGGTGCCAGGCCATGTCCGGGGCGCTGCCACCGGTGATCGCCTCGGGGAGGTGCCGAGGATCGCGTGCGTGCCCGCGGTGCCAGGCGGCCCAGCCCAGGAAGGCGTCGACCGCCGAGGCGTCCCACCGGCCGGAGTCGCGCTCGGCGAGCCGGGCACGACGCACCTCGTCGTCCACGTCGACCAGGCAGAGCGCGATCCCGTCCACCTCCGGCGCGGAGGGGACCGCGAGGACCTCCCCCAGCGGGGACTGTCCCGTCAGCAGCAGGTCCAGTCCGCGCTCCTGGTACTCCAGTGCGCGCCGCACCCACAGCTCGGTGGTGCGGTGCCGCCAGTGGGGATCGGGGTCCCGCGGCACGCCGACCTCGTCGAAGTCGTGGACGACGACGCCGCGAAGCCGCTCGGCCACGGCGAAGGCGAGCGTGGACTTGCCCGAACAACTCGACCCCGTCAGCTTCAGCAGCACGCCGCCAGGGTGGCACGGCCCGGACACCCGGCGCACCCGGCTTTCCGCGAGCACCGTCCGGTGCCGTCAGGCGCCGAACCGGCGGCGCGCCGCCTCGATCTCCTCCAGGTAGCGCGTCGTCCACCGGCACATCGCGTCCACCGTGACCCGCAGCCCCTGGCCCGGCTCGGTCAGCGTGTAGTCGACGCGCGGTGGCACCGTGGGGTGCACGACGCGCTCCACGAGGCCGTTGCGCTCCAGCAGCCGCAGGTTCTGGGTCAGCATCTTGTGGCTGATGCCGTCGACCTCGTTCTTCAGTTCGGTGAAGCGCTTGGTGGAGTCGCCGATGGTCTCGACGATCAGCAGCGCCCACTTGTTCGCGACGTCCGAGAAGATCTCGCGCGCCAGCGAGTCCGCGCGCGCCAGATCACCGCTGAGCTGCTTGCTCACCTTCAGGTTCCTCACTCACGAAAAAGTGCGTTCTTCCAGGTCGGCGACCACTCTCCTACGGTAACTGAGTAACCGCAAGAGAGGAAACACTCCGATGGCCGTCACCCTCATCAACGCCGAGGGCCTTCCCGAGCTCGACGTCTACCACCACGTGGCGGTGGCGACCGGGTCCAGGACGATCCACCTCGCCGGCCAGGTCGACTGGTCCGGCGCGCCCGACCTCGCCACGCAGGTCGAGAACGCCTATGTGAACGTGCACACCGCGCTGCGGGCCGCCGGGGCCTCGTTCAAGGACCTGGTGCGGATCCGCGTGTTCGTCGTGGACTGGACGCCCGAGCAGATGCCGGAGCTGCTCCAGGGCCTGGAGAACGCGAGGAGAAGGGTCGGCGAGGACGCGAGGCCGCCCGCGTCGCTGATCGGCGTGGCCGCGCTGGACGTGCCGGAGCACCGGGTCGAGATCGAGGCGGTGGCCGTGCTCGACTGACTCACCTGCGCGTGCCGATGAGCAGCGCCACCCCGGCGGACAGGGCGACGGCGCCGCCGACGACGAGCTGGTTGAGCCACACGGTCGCGGTGCCGCCGTCCTCCCGGAGCAACGCGGCGACGACGAGCCACAGCGCCAGGCCGATCGTGATCTGCCGGACCAGCGGCACGTCGAGCGGCGCCATCGCCCTGACCATGCCGAGCAGCATGATGACGACGGCCAGTCCCATGGACACCCAGTAGGGCCGGAAGGCGTGCGACGCGGCGCTGAAGTGCAGGACCGGTGGCGCCGCGACCAGCCACACGCCCGCCAGGAAGGCGGCGACGCCGGCCCGGCTCTCGACAGTTCGTCCGTGAAGATCCCGCACGCGAGCAATTTTCACCTCCAACCGGGCCAAAGGGAACAGCCAGTCGTGCCGGATCTCGCGCGGATAGGGTTCCGGCCATGATCGAGCAGTCCGGGACCAGGGCGGCCTACGATGCGGTGGCGGGCCGCTACGCCGAGCTCTTCAGCGACGTCCTCGACACCCTGCCGGTGGAACGCGCGGTGCTGGCCGCCTTCGCCGGCCTGGTCGACGGCCCCGTCGCGGACCTCGGTTGCGGCCCCGGCCACCTCACGGCCCACCTGCGCTCACTCGGCCTGGACGCGTTCGGCGTCGACCTGTCCCCCGAGATGATCGCCCTGGCCCGGCAGGCGCACCCGGACCTCCGGTTCGACGTGGGCACGATGACCGCTCTCGACCTCGGGAACGATGCGGTGGGCGGGATCCTGGCGTCGTACTCGTTCATCCACACGCCGCCCGCCGACCTGCCGGTCGTCTTCGCGGAGTTCGCCCGCGTGCTGGCGCCGGGCGGGCACGCGGTGCTCGGCTTCTTCGCGGGCGACGACCCCGAGCCCGAGCCGTTCGACCACAGGGTCGCCCTCGCCTACCGCTGGTCGCCCGACAGCCTCATGACCCTGTTGTCGCAGGCCGGTTTCACCGAGGTCGCGCGGCTGCGCCGCGAGCCGCACGAGGGCGAGCGGCCGTTCCACCACGTGCACCTGCTGGTGCGCAAGGGTTGTGGAGAAGCGGTGCAGATCCCGTGAAGGTGTTGCGGCAGAACGACTTCCGCGAGCCGGACCCGTTCTACGGTCGGGCATGGACACCGTGGACGTGCTCGTCGTCGGAGCCGGCCTGGCCGGCCTGAACACCGCGCGCCTGCTCGCCGGGGCGGGCCTGGACGTGGCCGTGTGCGAACGCCGGACCACCCTGGAGACGGGCATCCGCACCACCGGCATCTTCGTCCGCCGCACCCTGACCGACTACGACCTGCCGCACCTGGGCCCGGCCGTGCGGAGGGTACTGCTCTACCCGCCATCGCACCGCGACCCCGTCGAACTGCTGAGCACGCGCGACGAGTTCCGGGTGGGCGACATGGCGGGCATCTACGCCCGGGCGGTGCAGGACGCCGAACGCGCGGGCGCCCAGGTCTCGCTGAACGCCGGCTATCCCGCGAAGGCCACCAGGGCGCGCTTCACGATCGGCGCGGACGGCGCCCGCTCGACCGTCGCGCGCAGGCTGGGCCTCGACGTGAACCGGCGGCTGATCACCGGCATCGAGGAGGTCTACCCGGTCAGGACCGGCTCCACGCCGACGTTCCACTGCGTCGTCGACCCGCGCCTCGCCCCCGGCTACATCGCCTGGGTGGTCGACGACGGCGAACACGCGCACGTGGGCCTGGCGGGCCGCGCCGACCGCTTCACCGCACCGCTTCCTCAGCTGCTGCACCGGTTCCGCGACAGCTTCCCCACCCCGGAACCCACCGGCCCGGTCCAGCGCCGCGGCGGCCCGATCCCGGTCGGCGGCCTGCTGCGCCGCATCATCTCACCGCAGGGCCTGCTGGTCGGCGACGCGGCGGGCGCGGTGTCGCCGCTGACGGCCGGCGGGCTCGACCCGTGCCTGCGGATGTCGGAGCTGGCGGCGTCGGTGACGTTCGACTACCTGCGCAGCGGCAACCGGTACGTGCTGGAGCACTACGACGGCGCGGCTCTGCGGCGGCGGTACCTGGTGCGGTCGCAGTTGCGGCGGGGGTTGTCGTTGGTTCGCCGGCCCGGGGTGGCGGAGTGGGCGTTCGGTGCGTTGCGGACGATGCCGGGGAAGGCACTGGCGAAGCGGATCCTGTTCAACTAGGCCGGTCCTCGCTCTCCCCGCATTGTTCGCGTCGTGCGGTGGAAGTCAGCGGACTCCTCGTGACGGTCCAGCCGCTGCAGGGCGATTCCGGTGACGTCCAGCGCCTCCTCCTCCACGGTGGTGGCGCCGAACTTCCTGGCGAGGACGATCGCGGACCGCGCCGTCTCGAGAGCGGCCTTCGGCGCTCCTTCGGCGATCTCCAGCCGGGCGACTTCGAGGAGCACGTAGCACTCGCCGCTGAGGTTGCCGGCCCGGACCATCAGCTCGACCGCGTCGCGCAACGACGTCCTGGCCTCGGCGAGCAACCCGAGTTCGCGCTGCGCGGCTCCGCGGAGCCGGAGCGCCGCCAGTTCCACGACCACGTCGTCGAACCACCGCAAGGCCGGCATCGCGCTTTCGACACAACGCAGGGTCTCCGCCGGTGACCCGAGTTTCAGGTGCACCTCGCCCAGGTTCACGGTGGACAGCGCGCGCAACGACGTCTCCTCGTCGTTCGCCGCCGCCGCGATCGCCTGCTCGAACGCAGCCCGCGCCTCCTCGAGCCTGCCCGCCTCCAGGTAGACCACACCCATGCCGTTGACGGCCCGGACGCGGCCGAGTTCGACCCCCAGATCGTTGAACGCCTCCAGCGCCTCGCGGAAGTGGGCGAGCGCCTCCTCGAACCGCCGCATCCTCCGGAACTTGATCCCGAGCCTGTCCAGGACCACACCCTCGCCGTAGCGCTCTCCCGCCCGCCGAGCTGACTCCAGTGCGATCTGTTCCGCGTCCAGCCACATGTCCGCCGCGTCGTTGCTGTCGTAGATCACCGCCAGCAGACCCGGGATCCGCCAGGCGATGCGGTCGAAACCGCTGGACGCGGCGACTTTCACCGCATCGATCAGATTGGCGCGCTCCGTCGTGTACCACCCCAGCACCTGGTCCCGATCCGTGAACGCGCCCGGTGCCGACAGCGGCTCGCCCTCATCCACCTCGATCGGCAGGTGACGGTGGCCCCGCGTGAACGCCAGATGGGCCTCATGGGCCGAGTGCAGATACCAGGTCAGCATGCGGTGGGTCGCGGCACGCTCGTCCTCCGGCGTCTCCTCGAGCCGCACCTGGTCGTTCGCGTAGGCCCGCAGCAGGTCGTGCAGCCGGTACCGGTTCTGCTCGGTGGTCGGTTCGAGCAGGTGACCGGCCACCAGGACGTGCAGCACGCGGCCGGCGGTGGTGATGTCGAGTCCCGCCAGGGCAGCCGCGGTGCCCAGGCCGAACTCCGCTCCGGGGTGCAGACCCAGCCTGCGGAAGAACCGCGCGGCTTCCTGCGGCAGAGCCCGGTAGGACCACGCGAACACCGTCCGCACGGCATCGGCCTCGTCGCCGTCCGCACTCGACAGCGCCTCCCACAGCACCGACTCGTCCCGCAGGTCGCGGATGAGCTCCGACAACGCCATCCACGGACGAGCCGCCGCACGTTCCGCGGCGATCCGCAACGCGAGGGGCAGACGCGCGCACAGCTGCGAGAGTTCGTTCAAGTCCTGGACGTCATCCTCCCCGCGGTGGCCCGAGACGAGGTTCCGCAGCAGCACGACTGCTTCGCCGTCGGTGAGCACGTCGACCTTCACGCGGTGGGCGCCGTCCCTGGAGAGGAGACCTTGCATGTGCTTCCTGCTCGTCACCAGCACGAGGCTGCTTCCCTTGCCGGGCAGCAACGGACGGATCTGTTTCGCCTCCGCCGCGTTGTCCAGCAGCACGAGAACACGCCTCGTCGCCAGCTTCGACCGGTACCACGAGGACTTGCCCTCCAGGTCCGGCGGAATCGCACCCGCACCGACCCCCAGGGCTCGCAGGAAGAGGTTCAACGCCTCCTCGGGCGCCACCGGGGCACCGGGGTCGTACCCGCGCAGGTTGATGTAGAGCTGGCCGTCCGGGAAGAGTTCGCTGACGCGGTGAGCCCACTGCACCGCCAGCGATGTCTTGCCCACCCCCGCGGTTCCGCAGAGGAGCACCACGAGGGGTGGGGACTTGCGAGTCCGCGATTCCAGGAGCTGGTCGAGCTGGCCCATTTCGGCGACCCTGTTCACGAAGCCGCTGACTTCGGCGGGCAACTGCTGGGGGACGCCCTCGTCGGAGGAGGCGGCCTGGTGCACGTGCACCCCGCCGTGCACGTCCCCGGCCTGGACCACGTTGCCCGCGATCCCGGACATCTCCGATCGGCCGGCCGGTCGCGGGTCGCTCATCGCTCCAGCATCACCACCGGCCGGCGAGCTGACCACTCGGACCGGCGACCTGACCATGTTCTGTCCACTACTCGCGAAACCAGGCCGATTCGGCTTCCCGCTTCAAAGCCGCGTTCTCCGCCCGCATCCCGTCCCTCAGCGCCTTCCCGATCACCAGGTCCGCTCCCCCGGACAACACCCCGTCCACCAGGATCTCGTTGGACACCAGCACGGTCCCGTCGGGCCGCGGCGTCAAGGTCCGGCACCGCTGCGCGTACACGAACCAGGCGTTCCAGCCCGCGTCCCTCCAGCAGAACCGCCGGCCGGGAACGCCGTTCAGAACGGTGTGCGCGGCCGCCATCCTGACCGGCCCGAGCACCACGTCGACCTTCACCTCGTCGCCGGGCGAGGTCCCGCCGGCGGCCTTCACGACCCACGGGTTCCAGCGCGCGTACCCGGAGAAGTCGGTGATCAGCCCGTAGATCCGCTCGACGGGCGCGGTGACGGCGGTGTCGACCCGGTGGACCACCGACCGCGGTCCCGCCTCCCGGGGGTCCAGCGGCGCACCCGTCGCCACCATCGCGAGCACCAGACCGGCCACCAGCACGGGACCACCTCGACCACCGAGAACGCCGGGACGCAGACGTGAGTAATCTACACGTTTGCGTCCCGGCGGTCATCGGCCGAACAGCCGGTCATCGGCTGGACGGGTTCGGTCCTACGGTGCCCAGGGCGAGTTCACGGCCCAGGTCGTGTCCTGGCTGTACGAGGACGGGTTGTCGTACGCGTGCGCGCCGCCGTTCGAGGCGACCCACACCTCCTCGGCGTAGTGGCGGACGGAGGTTCCCAGCTCGTTGAACGACTCCAGCCGGACGCCGCCGCTGCCCTGCTGCGCGCAGAACGTGGCATCGCGCAGGAAGACGTCCGTGTTGTCGTTCGAGCCGAGCTGCACGCGGTAGTTCGCGTGCCGCAGGAACTGGCCGGGGAAGTTGCGGGACTCGAGCGAGTAGCAGGTCGGCTCGGCGAACCCGCGCCGGACGACGAACGTGGCGTCCGACTTCGTCACCGCGTCGCTCGACGCGGTCACCGAGTCCGTGCGCGCCAGGCCCTCGCGGTGCCGCAGGAAGCGGTCCGTGAAACCGGGCGTGGTCACCTGGAACGACCGGGCCTGGTCCAGGGGCAGTTCCGCGCCGCTGCGGAACAACGCGACGCCGATCGCCCACGTCGTGTCCGCCGCGAACGAGTTCGGCGTGTCCCAGGGGTTCGGGCCGCCCGACCGTGCCAGGTAGACGTTCGAGTTGTAGTGCCGCACGAACGAACCGGGCACGTTGTAAGACTCCAGCGCGGTGGCACCGGAGCCTTCCCTCGCGCAGAACGTGGCGTCGCCCCGGAACTGGGCGCTGCCGTCGTTGGTGTCCTTGCGGAGCACGGAGTTGCTGTGCCGCAGGAACTGGCCCGGGAAGTTGCGCGACTCGAACGACAGGCAGGACGCACTGGCGAGGCCGGGGCGCACCAGGTACGTGGCGTCCAAGCGGCCCAGGTCGTCGCTGATCACGTCGGTGCGCGCCACGCCGCCCGCGTGCCGCAGGTAGCGGTCGGTGTAGCCGGGGGTGGTGACGCGCAACGACACCACGTCGTCCGGTCCCACCGCGGTGCCGCGAGCGATCGCGAGCACCTTGGCGTTGATGTCCCGCACCCGTGACTCGGTCATCTTCAGGATGCGCCGGTCGTAGGTGTAGAAGCCGTTGACCTCGTTCTCCACGTCGTACGGTTCGGTGTAGACGGACGCGGAGAGCCCGCGCGTCTGGACCATCCGCGCGACCTGCTTCGCCACCTCCTCGTACCGCTTGGTCAGCGACGTCTCGTCCGGGTACAGGGCGCCGTAGGCGAAGCCCGCGCCCGGCTGGTACTCGTGACCGGTCACGCGCCGGCCGAGACCGCCGAACTCGCCGAGCACCGCGATCCTGGTGGCGTCGGGGGTCCGGGTCGCCGTGGTGATCTGGTAGTGGTGGTCGTCGATCACGTCGCCGTTGCCCGGGTCGGGATCGGAGACGCAGCAGTTGGCGCCCGAGTTGTGGTTGACCAGGCGGGTGTTGTCGATCGACCGGACCAGGTTGACGATCCGGCCGGCGTCGTACTCGCCCCAGCCCTCGTTGAACGGCACCCACTGCACGATCGACGTGATGCCCTTGAGCTGGTCGAGGATCCGGCGCAGCTCGGACTCGTAGTTGGCGTGCGAGTTCGGCACGTCGTCGATCGCGTCGACCGAGGGCATGTCCTGCCACACCAGCAGACCGAGCCGGTCGGCGTGGTAGAACCAGCGCGCCGGTTCGACCTTGATGTGCTTGCGGACCATGTTGAAGCCCAGGGCCTTCTGGCGTTCGAGGTCGAACCGCAGGGCCGCGTCGGTCGGCGCGGTGTAGAGACCGTCCGGCCAGTAACCCTGGTCCAGGGTGCCCTGCTGGAACACGAACTTGCCGTTCAGCAACGGCCGCATGACACCGCCGACGACCGCCTTGCCGAGCGAGCGCATGCCGAAGTAGCCGAGGACGGAGTCACCGCTGCCCAGCGTGACGCGCAGGTCGTAGAGGAACGGGTCGTCCGGCGACCACAGCCGGGCGTTCGGCACGGGCACCCGCAGCGAGGTGCCGGTCGTGCCGGTCTGCCGGCCGACGACCGTGCCGCCGCTGAGCACCTCGGCCGTGACGCTCTGGCCCGCGGTGCCCTGCACGACCAGGTCGAGCGCGCCCGCGCCGACGTTCGGGGTGGTGTCGAGACGCGTGATGTTCGCCGCCCGCACCGGTTCCAGCCACACCGTCTGCCAGATGCCGGAGGAGGCGGTGTACCAGATGCCGCTGGGGTTCCTGCGCTGCTTGCCGATCGGGTAGCGGCTGCCGTCGACCGGGGAGCTGACGCCGACGACGACCTCGTTCGTGCCCGCGACGAGCGCGGAGGTGATGTCGAACGAGAACGCGTCGAAGCCGCCGGTGTGCGTGCCGACCTGCCTGCCGTTGACCCAGACGCGGGTCTCCCAGGTCACGGCGCCGAAGTTGAGCTTGACGTTGCGCCCGCTCCAGCCCGACGGGACGGAGAACGTGCGGCGGTAGAACATGTTGTCCTCGTGCCGCTTGATGCCCGACAGAGCCGACTCGATCGGGTACGGCACGAGCACGCCCTCGGCCAGCGGGCGGCCGATGGGCGGGTTGTTCAGGTTCGCCGCGCCCGCGAACTCCCAGACACCGTTGAGGTTCTGCCACTCGGTGCGCTGCAGCTGCGGGCGGGGGTACTCGGGCAGGGCGTTGGACGGCGAGACCTGGGAGGTCCAGGGGGTCGACAGCGGAGGGGTCTTGGGGACCCACTCCACCGCCTGCGCCGCTGTCGGTGTGAGGAAGGAGAGTGTGATCAGGGTGGAGACCAATACGCCCAGGACGCGTCTGGTCATGATGCTCCTATCTCCGCAGTATGCGTTGCAGGACGACGACGATGAGCAGGAACACCCCGCTCACGACGGACTGGTAGTTGCTGTCGAGCGTGCCGATCTGGTTGATGACGTTCTGGATCACCTTGATCAGCCCGACGCCGATGACGGTGCCGAGCACCGTGCCCATGCCGCCGGTGAGCAGGGTGCCGCCGATGACGACGACGGCGATGGCGTCCAGTTCGAGGCCGACACCGATGACCGTGACCCCGGACTGCAGGTAGGCGGCGGTCAGGGCGCCGGCGAGACCCGCCAGCGTGCCGCTCATCGTGTAGACGAGGACCTTGGTCTTCGCGAGCGGGACGCCCATGAGGCGCGCCGACTGCTCGGCACCACCGGTGGCGAACACGTTCTGGCCGAAGCCGGTGCGGTTCAGGACCGCGCCGCCGGCGACGCAGAGCACGATCGCGATGAAGATCGGGTAGCCGAAGCCGAACACCGTGCCGCGGCCCAGTTCCACGAACGCGCTGTCCGGCGGGATCTGGTACGTGGTGGCGCCCTCGTCGGTGATGACGAGCAGCAGACCGCGGGCGAACAGCAGCGACGCCAGCGTGACGATGAACGGCGCCATGTTCGTGCGGGCGATCAGCAGGCCGTTGACCAGCCCGATGAGACCGCACACCACCAGCGGCAGCAGCAACGCCACGAGGAAGCCGTACTGCGACCCCCAGGCCGCGAGCACGCCCCCCAGCGCGTAGACCGAGCCGACGGACAGGTCGATGCCACCCGTGATGATCACGAACGTCATGCCGAGCGCGATCACCGCGAGGAAAGAGCCCTGCAGCGCGAGGTCGCGGAGGTTGTCGAGGCTGCCGAAGCGCGGGAACACCAGCCACGACACCGCGACCATGAGCACGAGCGCGACCGCGGCGCCCTGCCGTTGCAGGACCTTCGTCCGCGCGGCCGTCGACTTCGCGACGGCGGGAGTCGGGTGGGCGGTGGTGGTCATCGGCGCTCCCGTGCCACGTACACGGCGGCGATGATGATCGCGGCCTGGATCATCTGCGCGATCGAGTCGGGCAGGTTGTGCTTGATCAGCGTCGCCCGGACGAGCTGCATCAGGACCACGCCGAACACCGTGCCGAGCACCCGGACCTTGCCGCCGGTCAGCGGGGTGCCGCCGACGACGACCGCGGTGATCGCGGACAGCTCCATCAGCAGGCCCATGTCGGCCGGGTCGCTGGCGCCGAGCCGGGACGTGGCGAGCACGCCGGCGATCGCCGCGAGCACACCGCTGAGGGCGTAGACGCCGATCAGCACCCGGTTGACCGGGAGTCCTGCGAGGGTGGCCGCCCTGCGGTTGCCGCCGACGGCGACGACCTGGCGGCCGAACGTCGTCCGGTTCATCACCGCGGCGACCACCAGCGCCAGCAGGCCCGCGACCAGCACGCTGATCGGGATGCCGGCGACGTCGCCGGTGCCGAGCTCGAGGAACGACCTGTCCTGCAGCTGCACGAGCTGGCCGTCCGCGATCACCAGCGCCAGTCCCCTGCCGCCGACCAGCAGCGCCAGCGTGGCGACGATCGGCTGGATGCCGACCCTGGCGACGAGGAAGCCGTTGAACGCCCCCGCCAGCACACCGACGACGAGCGCCATCACGATCGCGACGAGCGGGCCGGCGCCCAGGTAGAGCGGGATGATCGCCGCGGCCAGCGCCATGACGGCGCCGACGCTCAGGTCGACGCCCTCGGTGCCGATCACGAGCGCCATGCCGAGCGCGACGATCAGGACGGGCGCGGCCTGCACGAGCTGCGTGGTGAAGTTGCCCAGCGTCAGGAAGTTGGGCGTGAACACCGCGTTGAACAGCAGCAGCACGACGACGGCGACGTAGACACCGTTGTCCTGCAGCCAGCGCGTCCTGGCCGCCGCCCTAGTGGCTGTCGACGTGGGTGTCGGAGTGGCTGTCGACGTCATCGGGCACCTCCTCCGCCGCGATCGCCGCGAGCACGTGCTCGCGGGTCAGCTGGTCGCCTTCGAGCTCGCCCGCGACCGCGCCGTCGCGCAGGACGACGAGCCGGTCCGCGCCGTCGAGCAGCTCGTCCAGTTCGGAACTGATCAGCAGCACCGCCAGGCCTTCCCGCGCGAGCTCGTCGATCAGCGCCTGCACCTCGGCCTTGGCGCCGACGTCGATGCCGCGCGTCGGTTCGTCGAGGAGCAGGATCTTCGGTTCGGTGCACAGCCACCGGGCCAGCAGCACCTTCTGCTGGTTGCCGCCGGAGAGCTCCGAGACCTTCTGCTCGGGGCTCGACACCTTGATGCGCAGGCGCTGCACGAACGTGTCGACGATCCGGTCCTGCCTGGCCCTGCTGGTGATGCCGAACCTGCTCAGCCTCGGCAACGCCGCCAGCACGATGTTCTCCCGCACCGAGAGGTTCGGGATGATCCCCTCGGTCTTGCGGTCCTCGGAGAGCATGCTGATGCCCGCCCTCGTGGACCCCTTCACGCTGTGCGGCACCGGTTTGCCCGCGACGAGCACGGTGCCGCCGTCGAGCGGCAACGCGCCGATGATCGCCTTGGCGGTCTCGGTGCGGCCGGACCCGAGCAGCCCGGCGAGGCCCACCACCTCGCCGGGCCGGACCGAGACGCTGACGCCGTCGATGCGCGGCCTGCTGGTGAGGCCGACGGCCTCGAGCACGGGCTGGGTGCCGGCGTGGTGGCCCTCGCCGAACGCCGTGGTGCCGTGCTTCTGGATCTCGCCGACCGACCGGCCCAGCATCAGCGACACCAGTTCGATGCGCGGCAGGTCCCGCAACGGTCCGCTGTGGACGTTGCGGCCGTCCCGCAGCACCGTGACCGTGTCGCAGATCCGGTACAGCTCGTCCATCCGGTGGCTCACGTAGATGATCGCGATGCCGTCGCGGTGCAGCTTGCCGACGACGCCGAGCAGCGTCTCGACCTCCCGCGGCTCGAGCGACGACGTCGGCTCGTCCATGATCACGACTTCCGCGTCCGCCGCGACGGCCCTCGCGAGGGCCACCATCTGCTGCTCCCCGACCGCGAGCTCGCCGAGCGGCCGGCGCACGTCCGCCGTGATGCCGTAGTCCCGCAGCACCTCGGCGGCCTGCGCGTCCCGGCGGGCGCGGTCGATCAAGCCGAACCTCGTGCGCGGTTCACGGCCCAGGAACAGGTTCGCGGACACGCTCATCAGGGGGACGAGGTTGACCTCCTGGTAGATCGTGGAGATGTTGCCGTCGCGCCGGATCCGGCCGGAATCCACGGTGTGGATCCCGGTCAGAACCTTGATCAGCGTCGACTTGCCCGCGCCGTTCTCCCCGACCAGCGCGTGGACCTCGCCCCTGGCGAGGGTGAAGTCCACGTCGCTCAGTGCGCGGACGCCGGCGAAGGTCTTCGTGACGCCGGCGACCTCGATCACCGGCTCAGTAGGCATTGGCGAGCTTCTGCGCGGCGTTCGTCGTGTCGTACTCGTCGTCGGAGATCACGATGTTCGCGGGGATCTCGTCGCCCTTGCCGAACTTCTCCAGCGTGTCGAACGCGAGCGGGCCGAAGCGCGGGTTGGACTCGACGACCGCGGTGTAGCTGCCGTCCGCGATCAGCTGCACGGCGTTGCGGGTGCCGTCGATGGAGACGACCTTGACGTCCTTGCCCGGCTGCTTGCCGGCGGCCTTCAGCGCGGTGACGGCGCCGACGCCCATCTCGTCGTTCTCGGCGTAGACGGCGGTGATGTCGGGGTTGCTCTGGATGAGCTGCTCCATCACGGCCTGGCCCTTGGACCGGTCGAACTCACCGGTCTGCTCCGCCACGACGGTGAGGCCCGGCGTGCCGGCGATGCCGTCCTTGAAGCCCTTGGTGCGGTCGACCGTCACGTTGTTGCCGGACGCGCCGAGCAGGATGGCGACCTTGCCGTTCCCGCCGGTGGCCTTGATCATCTGCTGCGCCGCGCGCTTGCCCTGCTCGACGAAGTCCGACCCGATGAAGGTCAGGTAGTCGGTGCACGGCTGCGAGGTGACCTTGCGGTCGATCGTCACGACGGGCACCTGCTTGGCCTTGGCCGCGTCGAACGCGGGCTGCAGGCCGTCGGAGTTGAGCGGCGCCACGACCAGCAGCTTCGCCCCGCGGTCGATCAGCGACTTGATGTCGCTGATCTGCTTGTTCAGGTCGCTCTGCGCGTTGGTGTAGAGCAGCTCCGCCCCGCGCTTCGCGGCCTCGTCCTTGATCGACTGCGTCTCCGCCGTCCGGAACGGGTTGGCCTCCTTCTCCGACTGGGAGAAGCCCACGACCGCCCCCTTGAGGTCGACCTGGGGGTATCCGGTCTTGCTCCGCGCGCAGCCGGGGCCGGCGCTCTGGTTCTGCGCGGCACTCGCGGCAGGACCACCGCTGGTCGTGGTCTGTTGGCTCTCTCTCGCAGTGCAACCGGTCACGAGCAGGGCGGCGACTGCGATGAGCAGGATGCGAGACATCTTTGGCTCCTACACGGGGCTGTACGTGGTGGCGCTCTCAGGCGCTAGATTTGCATCGTTGTTCCAACGATGTAAAGACCCAAAACCGTCCCGGTATGATTTCCCGGTACTTTTCTGGAGGTTCGGTTGGCCACGCTGAAGGACGTCGCCCGGCTCGCGGGCGTCTCGGTCAAGACCGTGTCGAACGTGGTCAACGGCTACTCGTTCGTGAAACCGGACAACCGGCGCCGCGTCGAGGAGGCCCTCGAGGCGACGGGCTACCGCCCGAACCTCGGCGCGCGCAACCTGCGCCGCGGTCGCACGGGGTTCATCGCCCTGGTCCTGCCCGAGCTGTCGATCCCCTACTTCGCCGAACTGGCGGGTCTGGTGATCGCCGCCGCGCAGGAGCACGAGTGGAACGTGCTGATCGAGCAGACCTTCGGCACCCTGGCCGGTGAGCGCGCGGCACTGGCCTCGCTCGGCCCGCACCTGGTCGACGCCGCGATCCTGAGCCCCGAGGCCCTGCAGGACGACGACTTCCAGCTGTCGGTCCCCGCGGTCCTGCTCGGCGAGCACGCGGTGGACGTGCCGATCTCCCGCGTGGGCATCGACAACGTGGCCGCCGCCCAGGCCGCCGTCCGCCACCTGATCTCGCTGGGCCGCACCAGGATCGCCGCGATCGGCGCGCACCCCCACCGCGGCACGGCCGCCCAGCGCCTCGAGGGCTACCGCGCGGCGCTGGCCGAGGCGTCGCTGCCGTGGTCGGACGCGATGGTCGTGCCGGCCTTGAACTACCACCGCGCGGACGGCGCGGCGGCCATGAAGTCGTTGCTGGACATGCACACCCCGCCGGACGCGGTGTTCTGCTTCAACGACCTGCTGGCGATCGGCGCGATGCGCACGGCGGCCGAGCGCCAGGTCTCGGTGCCGGGCGACCTGGCCGTGGTCGGCTTCGACAACAACGAGGAGAGCGCCTACAGCGCGCCGTCGCTCACCTCGATCGCACCGGACAAGGCCGCCATCGCCCGCGCGTCCGTCGACCTGCTGCACCGCCGGGTGGACGCGCCCGACGGCGCGCTGGAGGACGTGGAGACGCCGTTCTCGTTGCTGGTCAGGGAGAGCACGGTGACCCGGTGACCGTCACGAGCGCGTGAAGACCTCGTACGTCGCCCGGTCGAAGAGGACGAACCGGACCAGGTCGATCTCGGCGTCCGCCACCGCCCTGTGCGCGATCTCCGCGGCGCTCCCGACCGGCCAGCGGTAGACCCCGGTGGAGATGGCCGGGAACGCGATGCTGGTCGCGCCGAGCTCCGCCGCGACCCTCAGCGAGTTGCGGTGGCAGGCTTCCAGCAGGTGGGCGCGGTCTTCGGTGTCCGACCAGACCGGTCCCACGGTGTGCACGACCCACCTGGCGCCGAGCCTGCCCGCGGTGGTGGCGACGGCCTGACCCGTCGGGAGGCCACCGCCGTAGTGGCCCGCCCGCAGCTCCCGGCACTCGGCGAGGATCTCCGGACCACCCCTGCGGTGGATCGCGCCGTCCACTCCCCCGCCGCCGAGCAGGGAGGAGTTGGCGGCGTTGACGATCACGTCGACGTCCTGCGCCGTGATGTCCCCGAGGACGTGCTCGATGGTGGCCACGTCCTGATTGGATCACCCCAGCGGGCAGGTCTGCACGTCGGCCGGCCGGCCCAGCGTCGCCGACGCCGGCGGCGCCACCCCGTCCAGCCACCGCTCCAGCGCCGCGAACGCCGACCGGTGGCAGGGCGCGAGCGGCCGCAACCGGTCCGGGTACGCGTCCACCAGCCCGTCCACGTGCGTCCCCTGCTCGACCCGGTAGTACCGGTGCATACGGTCCGGCGTCATCGCCGCGTACACGTCCGAGTCCTGGCTGATCGGCAGCAGCACGTCGTGGGTGCCGTGCACGGTGATCAGCGGCCGCTTCACCTCGCCCGTCAGGTCGATCCGCGACACCAGCGGCCCGGCGACGCGACGCCGTGCGGCGTAGGAGTAGTCGGCGTCGCAGTTGTCGGTTCCCGAGGCGCAGAACGGGGTTCCGGCCTCCAGCGCGCCGTCGAAGGAGGGGTCGAACTCCTCGCGGTAGATGCGCTGGGTCAGGTCCCAGTAGTAGCGGAAGTGGTAGTCCCACAGGAACTCCGTGCCGGCGGGGAATCCGGCCGCGACCATCTGCCCGTGGGCGGCCGGGTCACCCGCGAGGTACGCCGGGTACGCGCGCAGCGCCGGAGGCAGGAACGTCAGCGGGTTCGGGCCGTCGACCGCCCACAGGGTGCCCTCCCAGTCGACGCCGCCGTCGTAGAGGTCCGGGCGGTTCTCCAGCTGCCAGCGGACCAGGTAGCCGCCGTTGGAGATGCCGGTGGCGATCGTGCGGTCCGGCCGCCGGCCGTAGTGCCGGCGCACCGCGGACTTCGCGGCGATCGTGAGCTGGGTGAAGCGCTGGTTCCACTCCTGCACCGCCCGGCCGTCGCGGTAGAACTGCGCGCCTGTGTTGCCCTTGTCGGTGGCGGCGAAGGCGTAGCCGCGGGACAGCACCCAGTCGGAGATGGCGCGGTCGTTGGCGTACTGCTCGCGCACGCCCGGCGAGCCGGTCACGACCAGGCCGCCGTTCCAGCGGTCCGGGAGCCTCAGCACGAACTGCGAGTCGTGCCAGCCGTGGTTGGTGTTCGTGCGCGAGGTGTCCGGGAAGTAGCCGTCGACCTGGATGCCGGACACGGCGGGGGACACGGGCAGCTGGGCGCTCGTGAGGCCCGCCCAGTCCGCCGGGTCGGTGTGGCCGGTCGCGGTGGTCCCGGTCGTGGTGAGGTCGGCCAGGCGGGCGACCTGCTGGTGCTCCGCACCGGGAACCGTCATCGTCCCGACGGGCGGGGCCAGCGCGAGCACCAGAACCAGCGGCAGCAACATAGCTGGTGAAGCTAGTAACGGCGGGACCCTTGCGACATGGTTGCCGCCCACACAAGGCCCGCCGCGAAGGTGGTGGAGCCGGCCAGGTACCAGCAGGACTCGTCCGGGTCACCGCGTGGAACGGCCGCGCTGGAGATCTCGTGCGCCGCCATCCCGACCTGTTCCACGCGGTGCGGAGCCCTCGCTCGTCCCGGCGGTGTCCACACCGGGCCGAAAGCCGGGAACACACCTTTGGACAAGGGAGCATCCCCGGGGACCCCTCC